>JAJXYI010000255.1:5352-6448 GCA_021780625.1 bacterium
CCGGTGTTCGGCGGAATCCGCACCTCCGCGATCTTCTGGATCACCGCGTAGCCGGTCTTCGCTACAAGGCGTTTCACCCACGGCTCGCCGGTGCGATGCCGTCGCTGGGGCAGCACGACGTCAAAGCCTTCGCGCCACTTCGCCACCATCTCGCCGATCAACTCCGGCGGGTCCTGGAGGTCGACGTCCATCACGATCACCGCATCGCCGTCCGAGTATTGCATGCCCGCGAGCGTCGCCATCGGCTGTCCGAAGCGCCGGGAAAACGTGAGCAGCTTCACCCGCTCGTCGCGGGCGCGCTCCTCGAGGATGACCTGCTCCGTCGCGTCTGGTGAAGGATCCAGGGCAAAAATGATCTCGTAGTCCTCGGTGATCGCGGAGAGCACCGGCCGGATCCGTCTCAGGAACTCGGGGACGTTCTTTTCTTCCTTATAGACGGGAACGACGAGGCTTAGGAGCATGGCCGAAGGGGCTGGACGGGGGAGCATCTCACAGCACCGGGGAACGAAGACAAGCGCCGATGCGCCCGCAGGGCCGGCCGCGGCGTCCCGTTCCCGCGGTTTCGCCGCCTCCGACGCACCGAGCAAGTCGGGGCCGGACGCCGAAGGAGTCGCCATGACAACCTCAAACCATCAGGGGCATCGGCTTTGCGTTCGGTGCGCTTATAAGCGCGCTCCGATCAGGGTCGGCAACCCTGGCGCCTTTTTGCGTTTTTTGTGGCCAATCCCGCCTCGGGTCTCCCCAGCGGCGCGGCCTCCGCAGGATGCGGGTCCTCCCGCCGGCTCCGGGTTCAAATGATCGAACACGGATCTTGTTTCGGGCGGCGCGAGGCCTCAACGATGCTCCGCCGATGCGGTTTCCTGACAATTTTGCATGGGGTGCGGCCACGGCCGCCTACCAGATCGAAGGTGCGGTCGCCGAAGACGGGCGCGGGCCCAGCGTCTGGGACGACTTCTCGGCCCGGCCTGGGAAGGTCTTCGAGGGCCACACCGGCGCGGTCGCCTGCGACCACTATCATCGCTCCCTTGAGGACGTGGCCCTGATGCGCGAGATCGGGCTGACCGCCTATCGGTTCTCGATCGCGTGGCCGCGCGTG
>JAJXYI010000267.1 GCA_021780625.1 bacterium
GCTTGCGCAGGCCTTCGAGGGTCGCGTGCACGACTGCAATGTGGTTCGAGGAACCCATCGACTTCGTGAGGATGTTCTTGATGCCGGCAGCCTCGAGCACAGCGCGCACACCGCCGCCGGCGATCAGACCGGTGCCGGGGGAAGCTGGCTTCAGCATGACGCGGCCGCCGTCGTACTCACCGAGCACGTCGTGCGGAATCGTGTCGCCCTTGAGCTTCACGGCGACGAGATGCTTGTGAGCGTTCGCGGTGCCCTTCTTGATGGCGTCCGGAACCTCATTGGCCTTGCCGTAGCCGATGCCGACCTTGCCCTTGCCGTCGCCGACAACGGCGAGTGCGGCGAAGCTGAAACGGCGGCCACCCTTCACCACCTTGGCACAACGATTGATGAAGACGACCTTCTCGATCATCTGCGGGCCATCGGACTCCTGCTGACGATTGTCGCGATTGTCCCGGCGCGGGCCACGACCTGGACCGCGGCCCTGGCCGCGGAAGCCGCCCTGACCCCGCGGAGCGCGCGGCTCGCGCGGTTCGGGAGCGGGAGCGGGAGCGGGAGCGGCCGCCTCAGGAGCGGCGGGCGTGGTGGGTTCCGGAGCGGAACTGGGTTCGGTGCTCATGCTTTATTTAGAATTTGAGGCCACCTTCGCGCGCGGCGTCGGCGAATGTTTTGACTTTCCCGTGGTACGGCGCGCCGCTGCGATCGAACACGACAGCTTCGATGCCGGCAGCCTTCGCCTTGGCGGCAAAAGCGATACCGAGGGTCTTTGCGCTGGCGATGTTCGCCTTGAGCTTCTGCTGACGCAGCTCGGGATCGAGGCTCGACAGGAAGACGAGGGTCTTCGCAGCCGTGTCGTCGATCGCCTGCGCGTAGACGTGCTTCGAGGTGAAACGGACGCTGAGACGCGGACGGGCAGCGGTGCCGTTGACCTTCTTGCGGATGCGCCAACGACGGTTCTGGAGGAGGCGGGCTTTGGTAATGCTCATGTGTGGTTCTCCCGGTGTTAGGCGACGGTCTTGCCTTCCTTGCGGCGAACGCGCTCGCCAACGATGCGCACGCCCTTGCCCTTGTACGGCTCCGGCGGGTAGTAGCCGCGAATCTCAGCCGTGACAGCGCCGACAAGCTGCTTGTCCGCGCCTTCGACCTTGAGCTTCGTGCCGTCGGTGATGGTCACCTTGATGCCCTCAGGAATGTCCATGAGGATCGGGTGCGAGTAGCCGAGTGCGAGATCGAGCTGCTTGCCCTTCATCGCGGCCTTGAAACCGACGCCCTGGATTTCGAGTTCCTTCGTGTAGCCGTCCGTGACGCCCTTGACCATGCCGGCGACGACGGAGCGCGCGGTGCCATACATGGCATTCGCGAAACGGGACTCCTCGGTTGGAGCGAAGGTCACCTTCTTGTCGCCAACGGTGACCTTGACCACCGGTGCGAAAGATTTCTGGACCTTGCCCTTGGGACCCTCGACCAGGACGGACTCACCGGTGACGGTGACTTTGACCTTGTCGGGAATTGAAACGGGTTGCTTGCCAATGCGGCTCATGGACGTGCTCCTTACCAGACGTTGCAGATCAGTTCGCCGCCAGCCTTGTTGCGGCGGCAGTCGGCGTCCTTCATGAGGCCCTTCGACGTCGACAGAATGCCGATGCCGAGGCCGTTGAGAACGCGGGGAATTTCGGTGTAGCGGAAGTACAGCCGGCGACCCGGCGTGGACACGCGCTTCAGGCCGGTGATGGCGGGCGCGCCGTCGACGTACTTCATCTTGACGACGAGGGTCTTGTGGCCGGCGGCGTCGGTGCCTTCGCTGTGGTCGGCAATGTAACCCTCGTTCTTGAGGATCACGGCGACGCTCGCCTTCAGAATCGAGTGCGGGATGACGCACTCATCGAGGCGCGCCTTGCTGGCGTTGCGAAGGCGCGTGAGAAAATCACTGATCGGATCGGTCATGGTGGATGTTTGGTTTCAGACTCGCCGGATCATATCCGACTTCCGGCGGAGAAAGAGATTAAGGGGGCTGTTCTTACAGGAGGGTCCACGCGGGACGTGTTCCGTTGTCTCCTGTGAAAACAAGTCGTGTTACCAGGAGGCCTTGACGACGCCCGGGATCTTGCCGGCGAGCGCCAGCTCACGGAACTGGATACGCGAAACGCCGAACTTGCGGATGTAGGCGCGCGGACGACCGCTCATCGAGCAGCGGTTGCGAATGCGCACCGGGGAGGAATTGCGAGGGAGCTTCTGGAGCTTCTTCTGCGCGGCGTAGAACTCGTCGTCGGTTGTCGCCGGATTGACGAGGGTGGCCTTCAACTCGGCCCGCTTCGCGGCAAATTTCGCGGCGAGCTTGATGCGCTTCTTGTTGCGCTCGATTGCGGAGGTCTTTGGCATTTTCTAGAGAAGTATAAAGACTTGGGTGTAAGGTCTAAGGTGCTTACTCGTTAAACATTACACCTTAAACAATCGTGTTAGGCGGCTTTCGTCGGAGCGGCGGCGGCGGCTTCGGTGCGGCGGAACGGCATCCCGAGGAGACGCAGCAGTTCGCGGCCTTCCTCGTCGTTCTGCGCCGTCGTCACGATCGTGATGTCGAGGCCGATGTGCTTCTTCACGTTCTCGATCGAGATTTCCGGGAAGATCGAGTGATCGGTCACGCCGATGTTGTAGTTGCCCTGGCCGTCCAGCTTGGAAGGCACGCCGCGGAAGTCGCGAATCGTCGGGAGGGCGACCGCGAGAAGGCGGTAAAAGAATTCCCACATCGCCGTGCCGCGCAGCGTCACATGGCAACCAACGACCTGGCCCTGCTTCAGCTTGAAATTGGCAATGGCCTTGCGGGACTTGGCGAGCACGGGCTTCTGGCCGGCGATCGCAGCGACGTCGCGCTGGATGTCCGCGATCTGGTTCTTGTCAGCCTCGGCATCGATGCCGGTGTTGATCGAGATTTTGACCAGCTTCGGAACCTGGTGCTTGTTCTTATAGCCACGGCTCTTCACGAGCTCGGGGACAACCTGCTCGATGTAGAGCTTCTTGAGGGACGGAACTTGGCTCATTTGATTTGCCCGCGATTACCGACCGCAGGCGGTTGTGAGTGATGATTTAAAGGGAAAAGGGAGGATTGCGTCAGCCCGAACACCAAGTGGCAAGTAGCAAGTGCCGGGATTTTCGGTTTGGCCCGTAAGCCTCTCCAACATCCTTACTTGCGACCTGATGCTTGGTGCTCCAGCAAAGGCGCTCAGGCCTTCGCAGGCTCGGTCTTCTTGCGGCGCGTGGAGGCGTCGAAGCCGGCCTTGAGCATCAGGTTCGAGACGTGAACCGAGCCTTCGCGCTCGGTGATCGCGCCCTGAGGGTTCTTTTCCGACTTCTTCTCGTGGCGCTTGATCATTGCGACGCCCTCAACGCGGGCGCGTTGCTTCGCGGCGAGGACCTCGATGACCTTGCCGGACTTGCCCTTCTGGGAGCCGGCGATGACGACGACGGTGTCGCCGCGTTTGATATGAAACTTTTGCATAATCTGAGATCTCAAATGTGAGATTTGAAATGCCGCGGCTTAGAGAACCTCGGGCGCGAGCGAAATGATCTTCATGAAGTTCTTCGCACGGAGCTCACGAGCGACAGGGCCGAAGATACGGGTGCCCTTGGGATTGTTGGTGGCGTCGATGATGACGATCGCGTTGCTGTCGAAGCGCAGGTAGCTGCCGTCGGAACGACGGATCGGCTGCTTGGTGCGGACGACGACGGCTTTCGCAACCTCACCCTTCTTCACGGTGGCGTCGGTCGTGCTTTCCTTGATATGCACGGTCACGATGTCGCCAACGTGGGCATAGGCGGTTTGCTGGCCCATGCGTTGAATGAGAGCGGCTTTGCGCGCGCCGGTATTGTCGGCGACGTCGAGTATGGAGCGCAGTTGAATCATGGCAGGCCTCCTCTTGGCTTGTTGTGTTGTTAAGTGTTAGGCCTTGCCCTCGGTCTGCACCGGAGCCTCGTTGTGCTTGGTGGTCTTCGTCGGGACGGCTGCGGCGACATCGGTCTCGGAGATCGCGCCCGCGGCGGTGACGGCCTTCTGAAGCACCGCGACGACGCGCCAGCGCTTGAGGCGGCTCATCGGACGGGTCTCCATGATTTCGACCTGATCGCCCACCTTGGTCTCGTTCTTCTCGTCATGGACGTGGAGGACGGTCTGGCGGTTGACGACCTTGTGGTAGCGAGGATGCGGCGTCTTGAAAGGAACGACGACCTTGATCGACTTGTCACCCGAGCGGCTGGAAACGACGCCGATGACAGTTTTGCGCACGCTGCGCTGGCCAGGAGTGGCGGAGGACATTGGAATTTCGGATTTCGGATTACGGATTGCGGATTTCGGACTGGCTGGCGTGCGGACCGAGGCTCATGCCTCGATTCGCATTCGCCAGTCCGCAATCATCAGGCGGCGGTTGCTTGCGCCTTCTTTTCGTTACGGATGGTCTCGAGGCGGGCGACATCCTTGCGGCGCTGGCGCAGCGTGTGCGGCTTCTCGATCTGGCCGGTCTCCTTCTTCAGGCGGTCGACGAGGAGGCCCTCACGGATTTCGCGGATCTTGGTCTCGATCTCGGGAAGGGAAAGTTCGCGGATTTCTTTCGAAGTCATGGCGGTGCGTGTTTGGCGGTTGTGGCTTAGACCGCGGCGCCGTCGCGGGTGATGAAGCGGCAGTGGAACGGCAGCTTCGCATCGGCGAGGCGGAAGGCCTCCTTGGCGGTGTTGACCGGAACGCCGGCCAGTTCGAAGAGGATCGCGCCCGGCTTGACGACCGCGACGTAGTACTCGACCGGGCCCTTGCCTTGGCCCATTCGGACTTCGGCGGGCTTCTTGGTGACCGGCTTGTGCGGGAAAACGCGGATCCAGAGCTTACCCTTGCGCTTCAGGTGGCGCGAGATGGTGACACGGGCGGCCTCGATCTGCTGGCCCGTCATGGGCCCGCGGGTGAGGGATTGAAGCCCGAATTCGCCGAAGGCGAGCGTGTTGCCGCGCTTCGCATTACCGGCGCGTGTGCCTTTCTGCGATTTGCGATATTTGGTGCGGGCGGGAGCGAGAGCCATGATGATTTTCGATTTTGGATTTTCGACTTTCGATTCTCCTCAGTCCCGATTTTCAGGCGCCCTGCGCCTCAATCGAAAATCGAGAATCGAGAATCGAAAATGGATCAGCTGTTGTCGGACTCCTTTTTGCAGATCCAGCACTTGACGCCGATCTTGCCGTACACGGTGTGGGCCTCGGAGAAGCCGTAATCGATGTTCTCGCGGAGGGTGTGCAGCGGAACGCGACCCTTGCGCTGCCACTCGCGGCGGGCGATGTCAGCACCACCGAGGCGGCCGGAACACTGGATTCGAATGCCCTCTGCACCGAGCGTCATGGCCATCTCGACGGCCTTCTTCATGGCGCGGCGGAAGGCGATGCGGCGCTCGAGTTGGAGCGCCACGTTCTCGGCGACGAGCTGTGCCTCGATCTCGGGCTTCTTGACCTCCTGGATGTCGAGGAGGATCTCCTTGCCGGTGATCTTCGCGAGCTCGGCCTTGATGTTCTCCACTTCCTGGCCCTTGCGACCGATGACGATGCCGGGGCGGGCGGTGTAGATCTTGACGCGGACGCGGTTCGACGCGCGCTCGATGAAGATGCGCGGCACGGAGGCCTGCTTCAGCTTCTCCATGAGCTTCTCGCGGATGACCTGGTCCTCGTTGAGGAGCTTCGGAAAGTCCTTCTTGTTCGCGTACCAACGCGACTGCCAGTTGCGACGAACGGCGAGACGGAAACCGATAGGATTGGTTTTTTGGCCCATGGAAGTGATCAGGAATTGGTTTCGCCGTCGGTGAGGACGATGCGGATGTGGGACATCTTCTTGCGACGCGGGGCGGCGGAGCCACGCGCTGCCGCCTTGAAGCGCTTCAGAACCGGTCCGTTCTCAATGAGGGCGAACTTCACGGTGAGGCTGTCGGCCGAGAGGTTGTTGTTGTTCTCGGCGTTCGCGATCGCGCTCTTCAGCGTCTTCGCGATCAGACGCGCGGACTTGCGCGGGATCAGATTCAAATAGTCGACCGCCTCCGAGGCCTTGCGGCCTTGGATCGTACGGGCGACCTCGCGCACCTTCTTGGGTGACATGCGCGCGTTGCGTGTGAGAGCTTGAACTTCCATGGTTAGCGATGTGATTCCGATTTCTCGGCGACAGCAGCGCGCCTGCGCGCCCTGCCCTTTTGGTTGATTAGTGTGTTATCGAAATACTGCGGTTGGCGGATCCTGGATGCCTTAACGACGTGGCGCTAATGAGAATCTAGAATGCAGAATTGGGATCAGTGCCGTCGCCATTCTGCTTTCCGGATTCCGCATTAGCGCGTCAGCGCGTTAGATCTCCTTGCGGGTCATACCGCCGTGCGCCTTGAAGATGCGCGTCGGGGCGAACTCGCCGAGCTTGTGACCGACCATGTTCTCGGTGA
>JAJXYI010000036.1 GCA_021780625.1 bacterium
TGAAAAATTTTCATAAGGGCTTGGCCTGCCTTACTCTTAAGGACGGCGGTTCCATTCAGGTCCAGAGTTACGTCCTGGCTGATGGACAGTCCTGCCTGAAGGTTGCGATGCAATGGCCCGGTTGTCCGACGCCGGTGGTGCATGCGGTTTATCCGACTGCGCCGCGGTTCAGCTGGAAGCTTTCGGCCGACCAGATTGCCGAGGTTTGGATTTCCGGACCCGAGGCGGCCGGTGTCACTGAGGTGGCAAACGGCATGGCGGCGGTCGGTTGACCTGCTGGCCGGCTGGAGGTCAGATGCCACAATTCAGAGGTCAGACGACAGAAACCAAGGGACAACCGAAGTCGGCGGGGGAATGGCTTCTTCTGGGGGGGCAAACGAATGCCCCATTCCTTGGTCTCGTGGGGACCGAAGTCAGCCGCGGAGCTCGATCGAGCTGCCTTGGGGGGCGCAGGATCTGCCACGAGGCCGCCCGTAGACGGGGCGGATGCTCTGGAGGCGCGCCTGGGAGCCGGCGATGCGGGTGAGCTGGTCGGCGATTCGGGCCAGGTGCTGACTCGCAGCCTCGGTGGCCACCCGCTGGAGCTGCTTGATCCGGTCGATCTTCGAACGAATGGGCTCAGGCAGGGGGCCGCGTGTTTTCAGGTTCTCAGCGAGAGGCACGACGACCTCTAGAAGAGGCTTCTTGCGGGCCTGAATGCCGCCGGCGTGCGCAGCGAGGCCCTGGCGCAGAAGATTGGATTCCTGCTCGACGAGGATGAGCAGAGAGTCGAGCTGTTGCTCGAGGTACGCGAGCGGAGGGAGCGGAGCGATGGTCCGCTTAGGCGACGCCGCGGTTTTCATCGAAACGGGAGGTCTCCTCCTTGCGGAGCATCTCAGCCCAAGCGTCGCGAAGCTCCTTCACGAAGCGCTCCACCTCGACAACGGGCTCAAGGGATTTGCGGAGATTGGCTTCGAAGAGACGGCGGGTGTAGTAATCGTAAAGGCGATCGAGCGTCACGGCGAGGTCGCCACCGACCTCCATGTTCAGGTTGGTCTTGAGCTCGATGATGATGTTCTGGGCCTTCTGGAGGTTCAGGTTGATCAGCTCGATGCGGCGCGGGTTGGTCTCGGGCATCGAGAACCCCTCCTTGGCTAGGGCGATGAACTTCAGGCACCCATCGTAGAGCATCAGCACCAACTGGCCCGGGCTGGCGGTCAGGATTGATTGGGTCTGGTAGGTCTTGGCGTAGCCGGACGCGGACATGGGAGGGGGCGCTTATTCGTGGTTGGAGAGGTCCCTGGAATTCACGAGCATTTCGCTCAGCTTCTGGATGATCTCCAGCGGCGGATAGTGGGAATCGGCGGCGAGCTGCTGACCTTTTGCCACCACGTCCGGGCGCACCTCGGGCTGGCTTTGGAGCACGCCCTGAAGCGTCTCCAAGCTGGAGGCGTTGAGGCTGTCGGCGGAGTTCTGCTGGGATCCCGACTGGGAGCCGGACGTCGACTTCTTCGCCACGTACTGGGGCGGAAGTGCAGAGCCAGTCTTGGACGTTGAATTGATCATGGTATGGGAGAGTTTTCGGACGGTCTGCCCATGACTGATACAGGGAACGCCGTTCAGGAATCAGGGCTATAGATCGGAACGAATGGGCTTCGGTTAAGTAAAAACGCTCAGAATTCTGCTGGACGAGCGGTGTGACATTCAAGCGCGGCAGTGCTCAGCGTTTGCGTGGTGGGAGCGTGGCGAATGAGGCGGTAAAGGCATAGTCGGCGAAGCGCGACGGGGAGTCGAGTGCGTTGAGACTCATGTCGTCGGGGGTGCCGGGCGGCTGGGTGGCGTACCACTGGCGCCGCACCGAGTTGACCACGCGAGGATCGGTGGCGGAGTAAGTCTGGTCGATGGACCAAAGGATGCTCTTGTCGTCGAGTCGCGCGAGTTTCGATCGGATATCGATCGTCTGGGGCGGGTACGGCGAGTAGTGGGTGATGTCGACGAACAGGACTGCGTCGGCGCCGGTCTTGTCGACGATCTGTTTGACGAAATCGTAGGGCAGCTTGTCGGTGGAGAGGACGAAGCGGTGGCCGGTGATGCGACCGCATTCAGAGCGGGTCACGGGGACGGACTCGAAGCGCTGCACTTGATTGAGGGAGCGCATGACGGAGGCGTCGAGCTGGTCTAGCGTGTCCTCCGAGAGCCCTGCGGAGCTGCCGACGGGCATGACGGCGACGCGGCGGATGTTGGCGGGTAGCTGGGGGGCGGCGTAGACGTTGGTGGGTGTGAAGAAGGGGCCAAGGCGGGCCGAATCGCGCGACGGAAGCGAATCGCAGCCGGCGAGCAGCGCGAGGGCGAGAACCGGCAGGAGCGCTTTCCAGGCGGACATTCGGACGGGGGCGCTCACAGCTTGGCGATCTGCGCCTGGGCCGCGTTGGCCTGGGACTGGGCGTCTTCCATCGCGGTGAATTCTTTCGTGAGCGTAGAGCGCTCCTGATCCAGCTGGCGCTGGATGGTCGCGATCTGGGTGTCCATGTCGGTGTTCTGGCTGGTCAGGGTGGTGATCTGCGAATTGAGCAGCCCGGTGCCGCCATTCTGGCCGAGGACTGAATTGAAGAACGACGTAAACTGTTTCGAGAAGCCGTTGGTGGTGTCGGTGAAGAAGGACGACACGTCAGAGGCATTGTTGGAGAGCGCGTTATTGAACGCAGTCTGGTCCGTGATCGAGAGGTCGTTGTTCGTGGAATTGAAGTCGATGCCCAGGTTGTTGAGCATCTTCACGGTGCCCGACAGGCCGGAGATCGAATTGAACGCGGTGTTACGCAGCGTGGTCGCCCAGTCCTGGACCTCGCGGTTGTTCGTGAGCACAGAGGTCGTCACCTGCCCATTCGACGAGGTGATCTGGGTCTCCTGGGTGATGTAGTCCTGGAGCGCGTTGTACTTCGAGATGAAGTCGTTGATTGCCGAGGACGCCTTCGTGGTATCGGCCGAGACGGTGATGTTCTGGGAACCGGTACTGTTGACGGAGACGGTGAGGCCGGTGATGCCGGTAGCGGAGGTGTCGAGGGTATTGCTCGAGCTGGTGAGGGTGCCGCCGTTATTGACCGTGAATTGGGCGTCGAGACCGAGTGAAGTGGTTCCGGTGGACAGGCCGAGGGAGGCCATCAGGTTGCCGGTGGTGTCGGCGACGCTGACGCCGAGGTTGCCGGTCTTGTTGTTCGTGAGGGTGACCTGGTCGTTGACCGAGTCGTAAGCAGCGGTGACGCCTGCCGTGGATGAATTGATCTTGCTGAGGACGGAGCTGAGGGTGTCGACCGTGGGGTCGTAGGCGATGCTCACGCCATTGATCGTGAAGGCGCCTGCGCCGGAGACGGCGGTGTTGAGGCCGGCGTTGTTGAGGGTGGAGTACTGGGCGACGTCACCGAGGGTTCCCGAGCTCGTGATATTGGTGGTGCCGTTGTTGGCCAGACGCATGGCCTGGAGGAAATTGGAGGTATCGTTCGCGGCGCCGAGAACGATGGGCGAGGACGAATTGGACGTCAGGACGAACTTGTCGTTCGTGGTGTCATACGAGGCGGTCACGCCGGCAGCGGAGCTGTTGATGGCGTTGATGACCGCGGACATGGGGTTGTTCAGCGCGGGGTTTGTCGACGTGGGGTCGGAGCTCGCGATGTTGATCTGGACGCCGTTGATCGTGAAGGCGCCGGCGGTGATCGGGGTCGCGATGCGCAGCGCGGAGAGGGCGGTGCTGCTGATGTCGGTGGAGCTCAGGCCGGCGCCGATATTCGAGGTGCCCTTGAGGGTGGTGGCGGTGGCGAGCTGGGAGACGTTGATCAGGTAACTGCCGGTGGTCGTGCCGTTCGCGGCGGTGAGGCCCCAGGTGGTATTGGCAGTGGTGGAGGCGACGGTGCGCTGATTGAACAGGGTCGGATCGTTCAGCGTGTTGAGCGAGGTCTGAAGCGACGTGAGGTTCGTATTCAGCGTGTTCAGCGCGCTGATCTGCGTGGAATTGGTATTCTGTTTCGTTTGAAGCGCCGTGATCGGGTATGAGTCGGCCTGGATGATCTGGTTGATGAACGAGCCCCAGTCGAAACCCGACACCAGTCCGGTGAGTTGGAACCCGGTGCTTGAACCTGTGCTTGAGGTCGAGGACATGGCAGAATCGGAATAAAGGTTAATCGCAGTATCGGAGCAAGTGGGCCGGAAGTTTAGGGCGAACTGATTGTGGGCTTTATCTTCGTGGGGAACTGTCGATAACGTGGGGTCGCATGAATCAAGATCAGCGCACGGGCATGCCGATGAATGGCGGAGATCAGCAGGAAGCGGCACCGTCGGCGCAACCGCCCGGTGGAGAGGGGATTAAGATCGTGGCGGACTCTCTGGGTGCGGGGTGCGACTATCTTCTTGCCGCGTTGGAAGCGTGGCCGGGGCACATGTATGCCAAGGACACGACGGGGCGGTTCATCGTGACGAGTGCGAGCCTGGCGCGCCGCTTTGGGGCGGAGGGAGTGCAGGGCCTGACGGGCAAGACGGATTTTGACCTCTTCTCCCAGGAGCATGCGCAGGCGGCGGCTGAGAACGAACTCGAGATCCTGCGCACGGGACGGCCGCTGGTGGACATCGAGGAAAAGGAGACGTACCCCGACGGCACGACGACGTGGGTGTCGACGACCAAGGTGCCATTGACCGACCGGGAGGGACGCACCATCGGCATCTTCGGATTGTCGACGGACATCACGGCGCACAAGGAAGCGCAGCTCCAGCTTGCGAGTGCGCGGCAGGAGCTTGTGGAGGTGACGAAGGTGGCGGGTCTGGCGGAAATTTCGAGCGGTGTGCTGCACAACATCGGCAACGTGCTGAACAGTGTCACGACCTCGGCTTCGATGCTGCTGGAGCAGGTGGGGCGGTCGCGGGTGAACAACCTGGCCAAGGCCGTTCAGTTGATGGATGCGCATGCGACGGATCTCGGAGGTTACCTCACGAGGGACGAGAAGGGCCGCCAGCTGCCTGGCTATCTCTCCCAGCTTTCGGGTGCGCTTCAGACCGAGCGCGAGACGTTCATTCGGGAGCTCGAGCGCCTCAAGAAGGACGTCGATCACATGCGCGAGATCGTGGGCATGCAGCAGAGTTATGCGCGAAGCACGGGCGCCTTGGAGGAGCTGAGCCCGGCGGACCTGTTCGAGGAGGCGATCCAGATCAGCGAGGGGTCGCTGAACCGGCATGGCATCGTCGTACGGCGCGACTACGTCCCGGTGCCGACGGTGCGGGCGACCAAGCACAAGATCCTGCAGATCCTGGTTAACCTGATCCGCAATGCGAAACATGCACTCGACGACGGCGGCAAGCCGGACAAGGAGCTGGTGGTGGAGCTGCGGGAGCAGGAAGGTCGGTGGGTGTGTTTCGTGGTGCGCGACAACGGCGTGGGCATCCCTGCGGAGAACCTGTCGAAGCTGTTCAGCTTTGGCTTCACGACGCGTCGCCATGGCCACGGGTTCGGCCTGCATTCGAGCCTGAACACAGCGCGCGAACTGGGCGGGCGGCTCACGGCGACGAGCGAAGGTGCGATGCGCGGGGCGGTATTCACGCTGGAACTTCCGGCCAGCGGTCCGTCGAAGCAGACCTGAGGGCGGGTTTTTCTGCGTGCGTTTTCCCGGGGCATCGCCTCCGATGAGGGGATGCGCGTGGTCATCCTAGGTTCCGGACGAGGCAGCAACGCCGAGGCGATCCTGCAGGCCCAGAAGGAGGGCCGGCTGGGTAAGGCGCGGGTCGTGGCGGTCTTCGCGGACAGGCCCGATGCGGGCATCCTGGCGCTGGGGCCCCGGTTCGGGGTGGAGGCGCGCTACCTGGACCCCGCGCCGTTCAAGACCAAGCTCGATGGCGAGGCGGAGCGGCGCTACATCGAGGAAATCTCGGCGAGGGAGCCCGATCTCGTGGTGCTCGCGGGATTCATGCGGGTCATCAAATCCGGATTTCTGGAGGCCTTTGCGGGTCGGATCATCAACCTGCACCCGAGCCTGCTCCCGTCGTTTCCGGGCCTGGACGGGATCGGCCAGGCGTTTCGCCGCGGCGTGAAGGTGACCGGATGCACGGTGCACCGCGTGACGGCTGAGGTGGACGGCGGGCCGATCATCGACCAGGCGGCGGTGCGCATCGAGGAATCGGATACGCTTGAGTCCCTCGCGGCGAAGATCCATGCCGCGGAGCACGCGCTGCTTCCCGCGACGATCGCGAGGCTGAGCCTGCAGCGCTGAGGCGGCGGCTCAGCGCCCCTCGATCGCCTCGCGCAGCTTCTTGGCGAGGGTGGTGCGGTTGAACGGCTTTTCGAGGAAGGGCATCCGGGATTCCTGCACGGCCTGGAGAATCACGGGGTCGTCGACGTAACCGGACATGAACAGCACGCGCAGGCCGGGGCGGAGGGCGCAGAGGCGCTCGGCGAGTTCGTGGCCCCCGATGTAG
>JAJXYI010000041.1 GCA_021780625.1 bacterium
ATGGCCACGACCTTCTATTTCAACCGTGAGATGATCATCACCGGCGGCAACGCAAGGATGTGGGAGTGGGAAAAGCGCCTGTACGCCGTCCTGAGCCGAAACGCGCATCCGGTGAAAGACTACTACAAGATCCTCCCCACCCAGATCATCGAGATTGGCCTGCCCGTGCAGCTGTGACGAACGGCCCGGCGGAAAGCCGGGTATTCACAGGGATGAAGGGGATGTCGGACGAAAACGCTGAAAGGCTAAAAGCTGAAACGCTGAAATGGGAGTGCGGCTTTGCTCGATGTGGAATGCGGTGGCCCGACACCGCCGTCGACGGGCGGGCCCGACCGCCCGCGGGGGACGCAGGTTTCGGAATCCGAAACCTGCGGACGCGAGTCCCGTTCGGCTCTGCTCAGGGTCTTCGACTGGCCTCGCGTCCGAGAGCGGTGCCAGGTCACCGCACTCCACACTGGACAGCGGCTGCACCCCGATTTCAGCGTTTTAGCTTTTCAGCGTTTTCATTCTTCATCCCTGTTAACTGTTTCCCGCGTTTTCCCTCCGCCGCCCGCTCTTCCGTTGAATTTCGCTCCCGGGACGTCCATCGTCGGCTCCCTGCCGTCCATGGAACTCGATTACCGCAACCGAAATTCACTCTGGTGCAGCGTGCTGGTGGAGACGCTCGCCCGCAAGGGACTCGCGGCCGCCGTGGTTTCGCCCGGTTCGCGCAGCACGCCGCTCACCATCTCCTTCGCGCGGCACGCCGGCATCGAGGCGATTCCCGCCCTCGACGAGCGGTCGGGCTCGTTTTTCGCACTCGGACTCGCGAAGCGCAGCGGCCGTCCCGTGGCGCTGGTGTGCACGAGCGGCACCGCGGCCGCCAACTACTTCCCGGCGATCATCGAGGCCCGCGAATCGGGCGTGCCGCTGATCGTCCTGACCGCCGACCGGCCGCCCGAGATGCGGGCCTGCGCCTCCGGCCAGACCATCGACCAGCAGAAGCTTTACGGGTCGTATGTGGTATTTCAGCACGAGCTCGCCGTGCCCGAGCCCGACGACGCCAAGCTGCGGTACCTGCGCCAGACTGTGGCGCACGCCGTTGACCGGGCCCTTGGGCCCGACGCCGGCCCGGTCCACCTCAACTGCCCGTTTCGCGATCCCCTGCACCCGGAGCCCGAGGCCGGCCTCGACCGGCTGCGCGGGCGCCTCGAGGCGCCCGAGTTCTGGAACCAGGTGCGTCCTCCCCTCGCCGTCACCACCGCGCCCGCCGAGTGGCCCCTCCCGGAGGTCGAGCGCGGCATCGTGATCGCCGGCCCCGGTCTGCGACCCGGGGATGTACCGGCGGCCGCCGAGGCCGCGCGCCGCCTCGGCTGGCCCGTGCTCGCCGACGTGCTCAGCCCTCTGCGTCAGTTTCCCGCGGATACGCCTGCCCTGATCTGCCATTACGACGCGATCCTCCGCTCCGGCCAGGCCGCCGCCCGCCTGCGTCCCGACGCCGTGCTGGTGCTTGGCGGGCTGCCGACGAGCAAGGTCCTGCGCGGCTGGCTGGAGTCGCACTCGGGCGTCCCGACACTCGTGCTCTCCGAGCGCGCCGACAATCGCGACCCCCTTCACGCCTCAACGATCCAGGTTCGCGGCGGCATCGCGCAGGCCCTGCCCCTGCTGCCGGTGAGCGCGCGTCCCGGTTCCGCCGGCTTTGCGGCGCTCTGGGCAAAGGCCGAATCGGCCGCCGCCCGGGTGTTCGACTCGACCCTCGCCTCCGAGTCCTCGCTCTTCGAGGGCAAGGCCGCCTGGTTGCTCGGCCGCAACCTCCCCGCCGGCACGCCCCTGTTCGTCGCGAACAGCATGCCCGTGCGTGACCTCGAGTACACCTGGGGCGCGGGAGACCGGCGCATCGCGGTCCATTTTAATCGCGGCGCAAACGGAATCGACGGCACCCTATCCACGGCAGTGGGCGTCGCGCACGGCGCCGCCCCCGCGGTGCTCCTGACCGGCGATCTTTCGCTGCTGCACGATACGAACGGCTTCCTGCACGGCCCGCGCCTGCGGGGCTCGCTGACGATTGTGCTCATCAACAACGACGGCGGCGGGATATTTGAACACCTGCCGATTGCCCGATTCGAGCCTCCGTTCGAGACCTACTTCGCGACACCCCAGGCCGTGTCCTTCGCCGACCTGGCGCGTGCCCACGGAGCCGCCCACGAACGGGTCGCGGACTGGAACCGCTTCGAGGCCGCGATCGCACGCCTGCCGGCCAGCGGCATGCGCATCCTCGAAGTGCATACGGATCGCAAGGCGGACGCCGCCTACCGCCGCCGCCTCGGCGCCGCGGCCGCCGACGCCGTCGAGAGCGCGCTTGCCGGAGCCTGAGTCCGGTATCCGGTTTCTGGTTGCCGCCGCGCCCCCTCAGCCTGCGTGCTTGCGGTCCGGCCGGGAATCCGCTCCCCTACGCGGACCAGCCTGCCGCCATCCCATGCCCTTCGACGTTCGCACAGACCCGGACAACGGACTGCTCAGCATCTCCGTCACCGGCACCGTTTCCCGAGAGGATCTTGAGCACATGTTCGACGAGATCGAACGCATCGAGGACTCCCATCCCGGCATCCCGTCGCGAATCGCCGACTTTCGCCAGGTGGAGCGCTTCGACGCGGACTTCGCGCATGTCTTCCCGCTCGCCGAGCGCCGCAAGAAGCGGCAGCACCGCGCGCCGCACCGCACCGCGATCGTGGTCGAGAAGCCGCTGCACGTGGGATTCGTGCGGCTGTATCAGACCCTGAACGACAACCCGCGGACGAAGATCGAGGTATTCTCCGACCGGAGCCGCGCCATGGACTGGCTGGCCGCCGCGGCCTCCGTGGCCTAGCCCCACTCGCCAGGCTCCCGCTTCGTTTGCTGCGTCCTATATCGTTCACGCCCTTCCGAAACGCACTGAACCGGAGGCAACGACGCGTCGAGAGGTTGTTAGAGCCGGACCTCTGCGAACGCGCATCCTGAGCGGTGCCGAACGGGCTAGCCGGCCGCTGCGCCCGATCCGAGGCGGGTTTAGGGGAGGCGCGGCATCAGGCGGCGATCCACTGTCCGATGTGGAGTGCGGTGGCCCGACACCGCCCTCGACGGGCGGGCCTGACCGCCCGCGGAAGACGCAGGTTTTGGAATCCAAAACCTGCGGGCGCGAGTCGGGCCTCGCGTCCAAGGGCGGAATCGTGATTCCGCACTCCAGGTAAAGACACTCCAAATTTCAGCTTTCAGCTTTTCAGCGTTTTAGCGTTTTCCCTTCCGCCTCCACGTCGATCCACGATCCCCCAAACCCGGCCGGCTCGGAGAGCCGGCCCTACCAGGGCGGGCACGACCGCCCGCGGAGGACGACGAACGCCGATTTCGGAATCCGAAACCGGCGGGCGCGAGTCATGCCTCGCGTCCAGGGCGGTGTCGGGCCACCGCACTCCACACCGATTAGCAACGCACTCCAAATTTCAGCTTTCAGCTTTTCAGCGTTTTCTCTTGGGCACTCCAATTTCAGCGTTTCAGCGGTTTTCCTCAGCCGCCGCCACTGAGCCCAGTCTCGCTCCTCTCCCCTCTTCGTTCCCTTCGTTGTCTTCTGTTCAATTCGTCGACCGGATCCGGTTTGAACAGGATCGCGGCGCCCACCCCTGGCGTTTCGCTCACAGGGTCTTTTGAATCACGACGAGGTCGTCGCGAGTCTTCCATCCTTCGGAGAGCCAGAAATCCCGGCCGGGAAGGTTGTAGGCGAAGAGAAACAGATTGCACTTGGGGATACCCAACACCTTGAGGTCGGCAAGGCAGGCATCGACCAGGAGAGCGCCCAGTCCTTGGCGGCGGTGCGGGCGGGCGACGGCAAGGTGATGCAAGTAGCCGCGACGTCCGTCATGGCCGCACAACAGGGCGCCCACGATACTGCCCTCCGGCCCCTGGATCACGCGGCTTAGGCCCGGATTGCGCTCGAGAAACGCGGCGATCGAGCGCCGGCTGTCCGATTCGCCCAGGCCCATGCCTTCGGTGCCATGCCAGAGGGCCATGACGGCGTCGTAATCGTCCAGAATCAGCGGGCGCAGTGTGTATCCGGGCGGAGGATTCATGCGTGGAACGTCGATGAGAGGGCGCGGTTGTCGAGCCCTTCCATCAATGGCCAATGCCGACCAAAGGGCAACGTCAGACCAGCCCCGAAGGCCCGGGAGAAATGGCGAAGGACGGAAGAATGATTCGCAGGGATGAAGGGGATGGGAAGAAAACGCTGAAAGACTGAAACGCTAAAAGCTGAAATGAGAGTGCGACGGTGATCGATGTGGAGTGCGGTGGCCCGACACCGCCCTCGACGGGCGGGCCTGACCGCCCGCGGAGCAGGTTTCGGAATCCGAAACCTGCGTCGTCCGTCGATCCGAAAAACAGGCCGGGAGGTAAAGCCCCCCGCGCAACAGGCTTCGTTGTGCACGGCACAAACTATGCCCGACGGCTATCGGATTCCGATAGCCAGGGCGGAATCGTGATTCCGCACTCCAGGTTAAAGGCTCCCCGATTTCAGCGTTTCAGCTTTTCAGCGTTTTAGCGTTTTCTTCCCATCCCTGTTAATTCCCCCCGAACTTTCCGCTCGCGACTCGCGCGACTATCCTCGCTCACGCACCGAGCGCGTCGCGCATGGCGCGGATCTTCAGTTCGGTTTCGGCGTACTCGCGCTCGGGATCCGAGCCGGCGACGATCCCCGCGCCTGCGTAGAGTCGAGTGACTTTCCCGGCGATCAGCGCGGATCGGAGACCGACGAAAAATTCGCCATCCCCCCGGGCATCGATCCATCCGAGGGCACCTGCGTAGAGTCCGCGGGGAAAGCCTTCCAGTCCCGCGATCAGCGGCACCGCGGCCTCGCGCGGCGAGCCGCCCACCGCCGGCGTGGGATGCAGTCGCGCCAGCGCGTCGAGCAGGCGCACGCCCGGAGGAAGCGCGGCCTCGATCGGGGTGTGGAGATGCTGGACGTTCGCCAGGCGCCGCAGCACCGGGCGCGCGGGAGCCTCGAGTTGGAGCCCCAACGGCGCCAGGCGCCTGAAAATAGAATCGGCGACCACGCGGTGCTCACGCAGCTCCTTGTCGTCGCGCAGCAGCGCATTCCCCAGCGCGGCGTCCTCGCTCGCGGTCGCTCCGCGGCGCGTCGAACCCGCAAGCGCCTCGGTCGTCAGACGTCCCGCGCGGACCCGCAGCAGGCGCTCGGGGCTGGCTCCGATGAAACTCGCACCCGCGCCGTTGCCGACCGAGAAGGCGTAACACTCGCGGAACCGTTCACGCAATCCGTTCAAGGCCCGGAGCGGATGAAACAAGCCTTCGCCGTGCAGATCCTGCGCCCGGGCGAGCACGATCTTCTCGACCACGCCGGAGCCGATGCGACCCAGGGCGCTGGCCACCGCCTCGCGATACCGTCCCGCCCCGCCCACCTCCTCCACGCGACGCACCGGCGCCACCGCATCCGTGGGAAACTCGGCGTGCTCGTAGTCGAAAACCCTGAATTTCGCATGCGCCCGCCAGACGCGCTCGACCAGCGGGCGGACGTCGTCGCCCGGTCCGACCAGCAGATTCGCCGTCGCCACGGTCGCTCCGTCGCGGCATCCCACCTGCCAGCGCGGCACGAAAACCTGGACCGCCGGAAACGGTTCATCGACGCCGGGCTGGTCCAGAAACGTGAAGGCCGTGAAAAACTGGGGCCCGCCAAATGCGCCGTCCACCGCGCCCACTGCCAGGGCATGCGCGAGGGTCTCGTCGATGAACGCCTGGCACGCGGCAAACCGGCCCGGTCCCGACGCGCGGAAGCTGAGCACCGCCTCGGCGCCCGCGACGGCGAGCTGCTCGGACGGTTTCTCCACGTAGAAATGAAGCTCGCCCGGCTCGAAGATCGACTCCAGCACCGCCAGCGGGTCGAGGCTGTCGACCGCGACCGAGATGCTCACCAGCTGCGGCCGCTCCGCCCGCTCGGCAATGCCACGGCACTCGAGCAGGAAATTCGCGAGCGCCTCGTGCGAAGCGTTGGCGATCGGATCGACCGGCAGGATTCTCATGCGGGTTTGGCCGCCGCTGCGGCAGGCTGGTGCCGCGGAAAGAGGACCAACGAGGCCTGCACCTTGCCGCCCGACGAGCGACCGTCCCAGGCCAGCTCGGCGCGCCAATCCTTGCCAGACACATATCCGATGGCCTCGTGAATACGTGTCGTCGTCGTGGGCATCACCGCCTGAAGCAGCGAGGCCGAGAGCCGAAGCGCTTCGGCCATCGTCACGAGCGAGGTCTGCAGGCGGGCCTGGTCGGCGGCCTCGGTCGACTTGCCCAGCTTCCACGGCGCACGTTTCTCGATGTAGGCGTTGATCGCCTTGATGAACGTGAAGGTCCGCTCGAGCGCGTTGTGGAACTGGAAACCCTCGCACAGCGGGATGACCTCCGCGC
>JAJXYI010000627.1 GCA_021780625.1 bacterium
ATCCGCAGACCGCCTGGGACCTCGTTTCTGCCGCCGCCATGGCCGCCGCGGAGCGCAGGGACCGGGCCTCGGACCTGCGCCTCGAAGGCACGCCGCAACCGCTTCCGATTTCGGAGCAAAACCTCTCGACGATCATCGAGGAACTGGCGGACAACGCCTTCAGCTACTCGCGCGCCGGCACGCCTGTGACCGTGGAGTGCAGCGCGAATGAGGGCCGATGGACCGTTCGCGTCGCCGACAAAGGCCGGGGCATGACCGAGCAGCAGCTGCAGCGCATCGGGCTGTTTCACCAGTTCGACCGGAGCACCTACGAGCAGCAGGGCCTCGGACTCGGCCTGGCCCTGGTCAAACGCCTCGTCGAAGCCCACGGCGGCTCTGCGTCCATCGTGAGCAGCCCGGGAACCGGCACCGTCGTGACGCTCGCTTGGCCGTGGCGCGGCGACAGCGCAGGCGCGCGGACCTGACCCTCAGGCGGTTTTCTTCCGAACGGTGATGTAGAAAACGGGTGGAAAAGGGACAGGCTGATTTTCCAAAGACGCACCGCTTTTTTCTACCGTTTCCTCTTCGCTCGCCTCAGACGAACGTTACCCGCCCTCTAATCGCCCTTCTTCGCTCAAGCCGCCCTGCATTTGCGGACCCACCCCAGACGTCGGACACAGCTCCGCCTTACCCCCGGTCGTTGTCCGTCCATTTCAACCCCACAGGTTGCTTCGCATTCGCGAGAGCACGTGCAGCCCACCCCAGTCCGTTATCGGCGCCAGGGGCTGGGCCTGCCGATTGCTCACAATCCGTGACCCCGTCCTTTCCACGTACTCTTTGCTCCCCAGGATCACTCCGTCGGTAAAGTAGCGGATCCGGCACTTCAGCACCTCCGACAAGGTCAACTTGCCTCCGGTCCGAAGCACTTCCTCGAACAACTCCGGCGTCGCCCGCTCTTTGCCCTCCCGGGCCTCACTGAGCATTCCGACCACCAGGCACCGGTAGCCCTCCATCCCGTTCCCTCCCACCACCTGCTGCAGGCCCAGGCGGGCCTTCTGATGACCGGCAACCGCTTCCCCATAGCCACAGAATCGGTAGTCCTTCGGATCTTGCACAATCTTCGCCCGCAACGCGTTGCCGTCAATGTACGCCGCCATTTTCCTCAGCGCATCCCCACTCTGCACGAGCACGCTCTTGAAACGCTCTGACCACAGAGTCCCATACCGCTTGTGGGTCTTGTTGTACCAGATGCTGAAACGCATCTTCAGCAGCTTGTTGAACTGCGATACGTCAAACATCTGCCGCAGTTGCTTCCGCCGCCACGCCCGGGCCACCTCCCCATCCCTCGCCATATCCGCCTCCACCGCCTTCAACGCCAGCTCCTGCACCTCCTTGAGCCTGGGATGTAACGCCCGGTACCGGCCCAACAATTCCTTATCCGTCACCTCCCGACGCTGCGGCACCTTCACCAGCACATGGTAGTGGTTCGACATCAGCGCATACGTCACCACTTCCACTCCGCAGTACTCTGCCAGCTTCCAAATCTGCACCCTCAACACCTCCTTCTCCCGCTCTCCCAACAACCACTCCCCTCCTGCCGTCCTGCTCATGCAGTGATAGTACGCTTCCTCCTCCTTCGCATCTACCTTCACCCTCGGTCGTCGCATTCATTGTTTTTTACCTTTTAGCAGGAGAAGGTCAATATATTTTACCTTTTTTCAGCCTGTCCCTGTTCCGACAGGTCTCGAGCCGCGGCAAAGTATCCAATGCCCTGCGCATCGCGGTCGCTGACGACCTACGATCACTTCGCTGCAATGGCCTTCGCGCAGCTGACCTACCGAGAGGGACTGCGCGGAATCGAGACATGCTTGGGGCGGCGCTCGGAGGGTCCGATTCGAGGGGGGCAGGCCGTTTTTTGTCATCATTTCCGCTGCGCTTCGTACCTCAGCTAGCGCACCTTACTGAAGTCCAAACCCCTGGCGAGCAGGCTCTGAATGCGACGGCCGAAGACCGTCACCCCCTCAACGCGCCAGCGGAAGGACGATCCGGATTGTCGTGCCCGAGGGGCCGGAGGTCTGCAGCAGGATGTCGCCGTGGTGGCTGCGCATGATGCGCTTGGCGATCGCCAGGCCCAGGCCAGTGCCGTCCGGTCGTCCGCTCAGGAAGCTGTCAAAGATCCGCTCGCGCAGCGCCTCCGGAATGCCGCCTCCCGTGTCCGCGACGTCGATGGCCACGCACGCTGCCCCGTCCCGCTCCACCTGGGTCGTGAGGATCGTGATCATCCCTCCGCCCGGCATCGCCTGCGTCGAGTTGATCAGCAGGTTCAGCAGGACCTGCTGGATCTGCCCCTTGTGTGCGTCGATCTGAAGCGGCCGCGCCGGCGGGGCGAAACGCAGCTGGATCTTGCCCTGCGCCAGTTTCAGGCGGATCAGCACGATCGTGTCCTCGATCACCTCCGCCACGCTCCAGCGCGAATGCAGGCTTGAGGGCGCCTTCGCGAAGGTCAGCACGCGCGTCACGATCGCCTCCAACTGGTCCAGCTTCTCGCGAATCACGCGCACGTCCGTGCGACGTGGATCACCCTCCGGAAAGTCCAGGCCCAGGTAGCCAAACAGGAGTTTGATGACCGTGAGCGGATTGCGGATCTCGTGCGCAATCTCCGCCGCGAGCAGGCCGAGCGTGGTGAGCTGCTCGTTCTTCCGCAGCGAGTCCTCGCTCTGGAAAACCCGCGCATACAGCCGGGCGTTCTGCAGCGCCACCAGCGCGATCGACGCCAGCGCCGCGCAGAAGCGCTTCTCGTCGTTGTTGAACCGATGTACCCGGTCCGTAAATACCGCGATCGCGCCCAGCACCTCGCCATCGAGCACCATCGGCGTCACCAGCATCGAACGCAGCTGCGGGTCCTTCGGGATGTCCGGCAGGTCCAGGAAATCCGGAGTGTGGATGTTCGCGAATTCGACGACCTTGCGCGTGTGGATTGACGCCGCGATCGCGCAGTCCTCCACCGCATGCCCGACAGCCCCCTCGGCCAGCCGCGATTTCGTCCCCTCGGGATCCGACCACGCCGCAAGCCGCACGGTCTGTGAGGCCGTATCGGTGAGATAAATCGCACAGGCCCGCGCCTCGGTGACGCGACGGGCATCGCGCACCACCGTCTCGATCAACTCATGCTCCTCGAGCTTGGGCACCAGCGCCTGTCCGCTCTCGATCAATACCTCGAGCTGGCGCGCCTTGCCCCGGAGCTGCTTCAGCCTCCAGAGGCGCTGCATCACCGCCGTCGCCTCCGCCGCGCACTGCTCCAGCAGCAGGAGATCCTGGTCCGTGAACGCACCCACCTGGTCCGAGTCGAGGTTAATCACCCCGAAAATCTGGCTCGCCTCCTCGACCACGCGCGTCGTCTCGAGCATCGGCACGGCCATCTCGCACATGACCTGCGGCCTCACCCGCACGTACCGCGCGTCGCTGCGCACGTCGGGCACCAGCAGCGACCGGCCATGGAACGCCACCCATCCCGTGATGCCCTGCCCAAGCCGGAGGCCGAGGTCGTCGCCGTCCTCGAGCGGAAGCCCCTGCTGGACCTCGATCTCGAGCTTGCCGGTGTCGGGACTGAGCAGCGCGATCGAGCCGCTCGATGCGCGAAACACGCCGACGAGTTCACCGAGGATCTGGCTGAGCGCCGACTTGGGATCCTCCGTCTTGCCGATCAGCGAACTGATGCGGTAACGCGCCTCCAGCGAACGCAGCTCCTGGCCGCGCCCGGCATCGCGCTGGGGCTGGTCGCGTCGGCTCCCCACGGGCTGCGCCTTGCTCGTCACGGGAATTGGCTCCGCACTCAGGTCGCGACCGGCGCGGGCGGCGGCGTGGTGACCGCGGTCGTCAGGATTTCGCGCAGCGCGTGCAGGCGGCCCGTATCCTGGATCGCCGTACGATCGGCGTTCTCGATGTAGAAGGTGTCGATCGCGATGCCACGCTCGGTGCCGATGCGCGCGAAGGTGATGTCGAAGCCGTGGTCGTAGATGATCTTCGCCAGCCGGTACAGCAGGCCGATCTCGTCGCGCGCCTGGATCTCGACGATCGTGCGCTGCATCGAGAGCTCGTGGTACACGTCCACCGTCGGCGGGAACGAGGCGTGGATCGGGTCCGGCGCGTTCGCGGCGGACACGTAGCGGCTGGAGTAGCGGGAGGCCTGCGCCACGATGTCGGCGTACAGGTCGCGGTTGTTCACCAGCGCGCCCTCGACCGTCTTCGCAAACAGCTCCTGCGCGGTGGCACTCTGCACCACGCCCCGGCCGGGTTCGACCACGTGGAAGGTGTCGATCGCGATGTGGTCGTTGCGGGAGATGATCTTCGCGCTGAGGATGCTCAGCCCAGCGACGCTGAACGCGCCCGCCAGCTTGTAGAACAGGCCCGCCCGGTCCCAGGTCACCACGTTCACCACCGTCAGCGACCGGTTGATGTCGTCCTTCCACTCGATGATCGGCTTGAGCGAGCCCAGCGAATCCGCCTGGGATATCGTCTTGAGCAGGCGGTTGACCATCTGGATGTGGAGCGCGATCTCCTCCGGCTCCGTGTGCACGAAGTAGCGCTCGGGAAGCAGGTTGAAATGAGCGGTGATCTCGTCGGTGCTGATGCCCGGTATCTTTTTGGTGATGAGCTCTTGGTGGATCATTGACGTTCGTGCCCTGTAGCTGGCGTGGACGGCTTCGCCCAGATTCAAGCGATCCAGGGTCCGCCGGTAAAGGCTTGTGTGCAGGGTGTCCTTGTACCCGTTCCACAGCGACGACGCGGTGCCGCGCGCATCGCAAAAGGTGTGCACGTAGAGGTGTCGGAGGCGCTCGGCGTCCCCGACCAGTTCGGCGAAGGCCGCTGCAGTTTCAGGATCATCGACATCCCGTTTCTGCCAGAACCGTGCCATCGCGAGGTGATTCTTGATGACAAACGCGATCAGCTCGCGCTTTTCCGCGCTCACGCCCAGCCGCTCCAGCAGAGGCATCGCGATGCGCACGCCGCTCTCGGAATGCCCTTTGACGCCCTCCGCCTTGCCGATGTCGTGCAGCAGCAGCGTGAGATACAACAACTCCGGCTCCTCGGTCTCGTGCAGCGTCGCCCGGTATTTGAGCGTGATCGGCTCCGCCTCCGTGAAGATCAGGTCGAGCTGCCGGATCGCGTTGAGGGTGTGCACGTCCGCCGTGTAGCGATGATAGAGCTCGTGCTGGACCAGGCAGGTGAGCTTGTCGAACTCCGGTATGAACCGCCCCAGGACGCCCAGCTCGTGCATCAGGGAAAGGATCCCGTGCACCGCGCCCGCGGCAGACAGGATCGCCCTGAAACTCACCTGCGCGTCCGGCGCATTGCGGACCTCCCGCGTGAGCAGCGGAAGCGACTCCCGGATCAGCGTCTGCAGGTGAAAATCCGGCAGCGCGCTCAACTGCTGGCAATGCCGGAACACGCGGATCAGGCGCACCGGGTCGTCGCGGAACACGTCGGGCGTCTCCGCAGCCAGTTCGCTTTCGCGCAGGACGAAGCCGTCCATCCGCTTCGGCTTGGGATTGCGCGCCGCACGCAGCGCCTCGCGCAGGGACAACCTCGAGCCCTCCTGCTTGAGGCTCAGCGCGAGCCGCTTCTCGACCAGACGCGAGATGCGATAGATTGTCTGCGCATCCCGGTAGTAGTCGCGCATGAACTGCTCCACCCGCCCGATCACCTGGTCGTGATGGTACCCGAGGTTCTGCGCCAGCCTCGGCTGCGTCGCCAAGTCGAGCACGTCCGTCGGCCGGCGGCTCATGTAATGCAGCTCGTTGCGCACCCGCAGCAGAAACTGGTATGCCCTCTGGAACGACTGCAGCTCGCTGCGCTTGAGGTAATTCTGGGCGACCAGCTCGTCCAAGTCCTTCACGCCCATGCGCACCCGCGCCATCCACAGCGCGTTTTGGTAGTCGCGAAGTCCTCCCACACCGTTCTTCACGTCGGGCTCCTGCAGGAACGGCGTGCCGCCGAACTTCGCCCGGCGCTCCTCCTGGTCGGCCAGTCGCGATGCGATGTACTCCTTCGGCGCGTCCGATATCGAAAACGCCCGGTACGCCTGCTCGAAGGTCTCGTAGAGCGGCACCGATCCCGCCACCAGCCGCGACTCCAGCAGCGACGTCTTCGTCTGCACGTCCTTGCGCGCTTCCACAAAGATGTCGTCCAGCGTGCGCGTCGAATGCCCCACCTTCAGTCCGCAGTCCCACAGGATGTACAGAATCTCATTGGTCAGGTGCTCAAGGAGCGGCTTCATCACCTGCAGCTTTACCTTCGCCGAGTACAAGAACATGATGTCGATGTCGCTCAGCGGACACAATTCGGCCCGCCCGTACCCGCCCAGCGCCACCAGCGCCACCGGAGACGGCGGCTCGCCCTTCGTCCGCGTGTACGACTGC
>JAJXYI010000219.1 GCA_021780625.1 bacterium
CATTTCGCGGAGGTCCTCGACTCCGGCCACGCGAGCGCCGTGCTCGCCGCCTCGCTCTTCCATTTCGGCACCTTCACCGTGCCCGACGTGAAGTCCTACCTGTCTTCGCACGGCGTACCCGTGCGACGCTGAACGCCGCGGCGCGGCCTGCGACCGCGCCGATTGACGAGACAACGAGATACGACTTTCCACGCGGCTCCGGGCGGTCATAGCCTGCTGACTTCGATCGCGTCCGCTCGCCCCCGCCCCCTGCGGCCCCGCGAGCCATCGTACCTCACCATGCACCTGCCCCGCCCCTTGCTGCTCCTCGTGACCCTGTGCTCGCTCTCGTCCGCATGCGCGGCCGCGTCCTCCGATCCGGTCCTGTGGTATCGCGAGCCCGCCCACGAGGCGATCACCGAGGCCCTCCCCATCGGCAACGGCCGGCTCGGCGCGCTCGTCACCGGCGGGATTTCCACCGAGTCCCTCGAGCTCAACGAGTCTACGCTCTGGGCGGGCGGCCCGTACAACGCCGCGAACCCCAAGGGTCGCGCCGCGCTGCCGGAGATCAGGAGGCTCGTATTCACCGGACACTACAAGGAGGCCCAGGAGCTCTGCTCCGAGACGATGATGGGCAACCCGCTCGGCGAGCTGCCGTATCAACCGCTTGGCGACATCAAGGCCGAGTTCCCCGACCAGGGGACCGTCTCAGGCTACCGCCGCCAGCTGGACCTCGACCGCGCCCTCGCGACGGTCTCCTACGACGCCGGTGGCGTCCACTACACCCGCGAGTATTTCGCGAGTTACCCGGACCAGGCCATCGTGATGCGCTTCACCGCGAGCAAGCCCGGCGCCATCAACTGCATCCTTTCGTTCGACTCCCAGCAGCGCGACGTCGGCACCGACGTCTGGCCGGGCGGCATCCGCATGCACGGCAGGAATCTCGACATGGGCGGCGTCAAGGGCGCGCTGACCTTCGTGGCCGAGGCCCGCGTATCGGCTCCGGGAGGACGCGTCACCCCGGGGGAACGGATCCTCACCATCCGCCACGCCGACTCGGTGACCATCGTCCTGGACGCAGCCACGAGCTATCGTTCCTGGAACGACGTCGGCGGCGACCCCTACGAGCTTGTGCAGGGCCGACTCTCGAAATCAGCGGATCGTCCGTATGCGGACCTGTTGGCCAGGCATGAGGCCGACTTTCGCCCGAAATTCGAGCGCCTTCAGCTTGATCTCGGAGCTCTGAGGAACCCGGGGCTCACGGCCGACGAGCAGCTCGACGCCAACGCGCGGAATCCCGACCCCGCGGTGGCGGCTCTCTACTTCGACTTCGCGCGCTACCTCCTGCTCTCCTGTTCCCGCCCGGGCGGCCAGCCCGCGACGCTTCAGGGACTGTGGAACGACCAGATCTATCCGCCCTGGGGGAGCAAATACACGGTGAACATCAACACCGAGATGAACTACTGGCCCGCGGATCCGGGCAACCTGGGCGACTGCGTGGAGCCCCTTCTTCGCATGGTCGGGGACCTGGCCCAGAGCGGGGCCCGCACAGCGAAGATCGAGTACGGGGCGGGCGGCTGGGTCTGCCATCACAACACGGACCTCTGGCGCGGCACCGCGCCGGTCGACGGCCCCTTCTGGGGCATGTGGCCCACCGGCGGCGCGTGGCTCTGCCTGCAGTTGTGGGAACATTATCAATACACCGGAGACCGCTCGTTCCTGGAAAAGCTCTACCCGCTGATGAAGGGCTCGGCGCAGTTCTTCCTCGACACGCTCGTACCCGATCCCTCCGGGAAATATCTCGTCGTCTGCCCCAGCGTCTCGCCTGAGAACGCCCACGCCCCGGGCGTGAGCATCGCCGCGGGAACCACCATGGACAACACGATCCTTCGCGACCTCTTTGCCGACTGCGCCGAGGCCGCCCGGACGCTTGGCGTCGATTCCTCCTTCCGCGCCGACGTGCTCCGTGCTCGCGCCAAGCTGCCTCCTTTCCGGATCGGCAAGGGCGGCTACCTCCAGGAATGGATGCAAGACTGGGACGCCCAGGCGCCCGACATCCACCATCGCCACGTCTCGCACCTCTTCGGTCTCTTCCCCTCGCAGCAAATCACCGTGGACGGCACGCCCGCCCTTGCGAAGGCCGCGATCAAGACGCTCGAGATGCGCGGCGACCTGAGCACGGGCTGGAGCCTCGCGTGGAAGATCAACCTGTGGGCACGCCTGCGCGACGGGAACCACGCCTGGAAGCTGCTCCAGGACCTCCTGAATCCAAGCCGGACCTACACCAACTTCTTCGACGCCCACCCGCCATTCCAGATCGACGGTAATTTCGGCGGCGCCTCGGGCATGATGGAAATGTTGGTGCAGAGCCGCCTCCTCGGCCCCGTCCTGTCCAGCCAGCCCACGCCGGTCGAACTCGATCTCCTTCCCGCCCTGCCCGACGCCTGGCCGCAGGGCAGCGTCCGTGGCATCCGTGCGCGCGGTGGCCTCGTTGTCGATATTTCCTGGTCCCGCGGTCGCGTCGAGAAGGCCGTCGTCACGGCGACCATTCCCGCGACCGTCACAGTTCGCCACGCGGACAAGTCACTCACCCGGACCCTCGCCGCAGGCGAATCGCTCACGCTGGACGCGGGGCAGATTTGACTGCCAGCCAGCACAGGGAGGATCAGCCACGGACCGCAAACTGATGTCACCCATCGGCCGTTGCGGCATCCCAGCCGCCGCTGACTGATGTGGAGTGCGGTGGCCTGACACCTCTCCTGGACGCGAGGCCTGTCGAAGACCCTGAGCGAAGTCGAACGGGATTCGCGCCCGGAGGTTTCGGATTCCGAAACCTCCGTCCGAACCGTGCGGGCGGTCGGGCCCGCCCGTCGAAAGCGGTGCCAGGTCACCGCACTTCACATCGAACACAGAGAGCACAAGCCTCAAAGCACAGGAAGCGTCTTGGCTTTCCCAATGCACCTCCGAGGTGAACTCAGACGCTGCCCTTCACTTCGATTCCAGGCTTCGTGATCTCTGTGTCTCAGTGGTCCAACTACGGTATTCGGGCTCAGAGCGCCCGGGCTGCAGCGATGACGGCTTCGGCGGTGATGCCGAGCTCCTTCATCGCGGTGCCACCGGGGGCGCTCAGGCCGAAGCGATCGATGCCGAGGGTCTTGCCCTCGGGGCCGACGTACTTGTGCCAGAGCGCGGTGACGCCCGCCTCGATCGAGACTCGGCGGCGGCAAGCGGCCGGCAGGACCTCCTCGCGGTATTCGGCCGACTGGCGGTCGAAGCGCTCCATCGAGGGAATCGAGACGACGCGCACATTGGGTCCGAGGACCTTCGCGGCGGCCATGACATGCTGCAGCTCGGAGCCGCAGGAGATCAGGATGTGCGTGAGCGGGGCGGTCTCGCGAAGGGCGATGTAGCCGCCCTTGATCACGCCCTCGCGGCGCGTCTGCACGGGAATGTCGTTGAGCATCGGCACCGCCTGGCGGGTGAGCGCGAGCAGCGTCGGGCCGTCCTGACGCTCGAGCGCGGCCGCAAACGCGCCGGCCGTCTCCTCCGGATCCGCCGGACGGATGACGTCGAGGTTCGGGATCACGCGCAAGCCGGACACCGTCTCCACCGGCTGGTGGGTCGGGCCGTCCTCGCCCACGCCGATCGAATCGTGCGTGTAGATGTAGATCACCGGCAGCTTGGCCAGCGAGGCGATGCGCATCGCGGGGCGGGAGTAGTCGGCGAACACCAGGAACGTGGCGCAGGAGGCACGGAACAGGCCGTCGTAGGCGAGACCGTTGCTGATCGCGGCCATCGCGTGCTCACGGATGCCGAAACGGATGTTCCGGCCCGAGCGGTTGGAGCGGTCAAAATCCTTGTCGGCGGCGATGTAGTTCAGCGTCGAGCCGTAGAGGTCGGCGCTACCCGAGATGAACATGGGCAGCTCTGCGGCGACGGGCTGGAGCACGTCCTTGCCGGCGGCGCGGGTGGCGAGCTTCGCATCGAGCGGGAATGCCGGGATCTTCGCGAGTAGGTCGAGCGCGACAGGCTGCTTCTTCGAGGACTCCAGCAGGGCGGCCTTGTCGGGATTGGCGGCGGCCCAGGCCTGGAAGGTCTTGTTCCACTTCTTGTACGCGCGGACGAGGCGCTTCTTGTGGTCGGCGAAATACGAGCGCACGTCGTCGCTCACGAAGAAATGCTGATCGGCCGGCAGTCCGAGGCCGGCGCGCGCGGCGTCCGAGAACTTGGCGCCGCCCTCACCATGCCCCTTGGACGTGCCCTGCACCTCGGGAATGCCCTTGCCGATGATCGTCTTGGCGATGATCAGCTGCGGCTTGCCGGACTTGGCCTTCTTGGCGCGGTTGACCGCCTTGAGGATCGCCGCGAGATCATGACCGTCGGCGAGGGTCTGAACGTCCCAGCCGATCGCCTTGAAGCGAGCTGCGGTGTTCTCGCTCTGCGACTTGTTGGCCATCGCATCGAGCGTCACGTCGTTCGAATCGTAAATGAGGATCAGGTTGTCGAGACCCTGGTGGCCGGCGAAGGCAACGGCCTCCATGGCGACCCCTTCCTGCATGCAGCCGTCGCCGGCGAGGCAGATGACGTGCGAGTCGAGAATGGTATGTTCGGGCGTGTTGAACCGCGCCGCGGCCATCTGGCCGGAGACCGCGAGGCCCACGGCATTACCGATTCCCTGGCCGAGCGGGCCGGTCGTGCATTCGACGCCCGGGGTCTCATGAAACTCCGGATGCCCCGGGGTCTTGGAATGCAGCTGGCGGAAGTTCTTCAGATCCTCCAGCGACAGGTCGTAGCCGCTCAGATGCAGCCACGTGTAGAGGAACATCGAGCCGTGGCCCGCGGAGAGGACGAACCGGTCGCGGTTAAGCCAGCGCGGTTGTTCGGGATTATGGACCATGGCGTGCCCGTAGAGCACGGCGCCGATTTCGGCCGCGCCGAGCGGCAGACCGAGGTGTCCTGAAGAGCACTTGTGAACGGCATCGATTGCGAGTCCGCGAGCCTGGGCACAAGCCTTGGAGAGGATATCAACGTGGAGTTTCATATCGGGTTATGCGAAATTGGGAAAGGCAGTTGGATTAAGACCACAGAGACACAGAGGGCACGGAGAAAGGCAATTAGGGGCAAATCCCGCAGCCAATCACATTCGCCGTGAGATGAGTCATAGGCCTGTACCTCGCACTGATTTCCGGCTCTGTGCTCTCTGTGTCTCTTTGGTTCAAATGCGGTATGTGGATTTTGCTGAGTCTGAGGTCGGAGGGCTGGTTGGGGGAATCCGTATTCCCTCGGAGAATAGCCAAGATTCACGATTCCCCACCCTGCAACTCGGAAAGCGAGAAAAGCAGTGTGACGTTAGACGAATCCCGGTCGACGGACGCCCTGCGCGCGTCGTCGACCGCAGCGTGAAAAAAAAGAGCCTCCCGCGGAGGAGGCCCTTTCGAAATGACGAAATACCGGGGGCTTATTTGACTGCCGCCGCGGCCTTGATGAGCTCCACGAAGCTGCGCGACTCGAGGGAGGCGCCGCCGATGAGGCCGCCATCGATATCCTTCTGGGCGAGCAGCTCGGGGGCGTTAGCGGGCTTCATCGAGCCGCCGTAGAGAATGCGGATCTTCTGCGCCACGGAATCGCCGAACAGCTTCACGAGCAGGCTGCGGATGAAGGCATGCACCTCCTGGGCCTGGGCGGTCGTGGCGACCTTGCCGGTGCCGATGGCCCAGACGGGTTCATAGGCGACGACCACGTTGGTCGCGAGTTCCTTGCTCACGCCCTCGAGGGCGCCCTCGAGCTGGGTCTGCACGACCTTCAACGTCGAACCAGCCTCGCGCTCCGCGAGCGTCTCACCGACGCAGAGGATGGGCTTGAGCTGATTCTTCAAGGCCGCGAGGACCTTCTGGTTCACGAAGGAGTCGGTCTCGCCGAAGTACGTGCGGCGTTCGCTGTGGCCGAGGATGACGTAGTTGACGAAGATGCCGCGGAGCATGGGCGCGGAGACTTCGCCGGTGAAGGCGCCGCTGGTCTCATGGTGCATGTTTTGCGCACCGAGTTTCACGGACGAACCTTCGAGGGATTTGGCGACGGTCTCGAGGGAAGTGAACGGCGGGCAGACGACGATATCGACGTCGGTCGTGCGGCCGACTTCGGCCACGATCTCCTGGACGAGCGTCAGGGCGTCGCTGGAGGTCTTGTTCATCTTCCAGTTACCTGCGATGAATTTCTTTCGGATCATAAGGGATGTTGAACTGGGTGTTGGATTGGAGTCGCGACCGCGGCCGCGGGAGGCGGTGATCCGGGCGACGGGAGCCGCAGCCCGGAGTCCGCCCCACTGAGGAATCAGGCTTCGAGGAAGGCGACGCCGGGCAGCACCTTGCCCTCGAGGAATTCGAGGCTGGCGCCGCCGCCCGTGGAGCAGTGGGTCACG
>JAJXYI010000708.1 GCA_021780625.1 bacterium
CCGTTGCGAAGCAAGGACGGAGACTGGTGCCCAGAGTGGGGGTCGAACCCACACGCCATCGCTGGCGACGGATTTTGAGTCCGTTGCGTCTGCCGATTCCGCCATCTGGGCCAGGCAGGGTTCTGGACCGTAATTGCGCGACGGGCGGTGTCCATTGAAAACCGCCAGGGGATAGGATTTGGAACTCGGTGGAAAATTTTGAACGCCCCGGGGGCGGGCGCGTCTTACCCGTCGTTACCCGTTCTTTCTTTCAGTTCATAGTCATATCTAGTCGGCAAGGGCGTCGGGTTTTCCCGACGCCCTTTCTGTTTCTACACCAAGGTGATTGGCATCTGGTGGCCGAGTGGCGGATTAGAGCAGGCCGGAGTCGCGGAAGCTGTAGTGGCCGAGACCGGAAGGGTCGGCATTGCGGGAGCCAACGATCACGTGGTCGACCAAGTCGATGTTCAGGATGCGTGCGGCCTCGCGGAGCTGACGTGTGACCTGGATATCCGCGGCGCTGGGTTGGGGATCGCCGCTGGGGTGGTTGTGAACGACGATAACGCCGGTGGAGGAGAGGCGAATGGCGTCGCGAAAGACCTCGCGCGGGTGGGCGAGGCTTGCGGTGGCGGTGCCGGACGTGGCCTCGATTCGGCGGATCAGACGATGGCGGGTGTTGAGGCAGAGCACCCAGAACTTCTCCACCTCGAGGCCGCGGATGAATGGTATCATGTATTCAACGACATCGGTCGGCGTGCGCAGCAGGGGCTGCGGGTTTCCGCTGCCGGCCTGCATCCTTCGCGAGAGTTCGATGACGCTGAGCAGTTGGAGCGCCTTGACGCGGCCGATGCCCGGGATGCGAGCGAAGTCCGCCGGGCCCCAGGATGCGAGGGCGGCGAGCGAGCCGGCCTCGAGCAGAAGCGATTCAGAAACGCGAAGGACGTCGTGCCCGGGCGTGCCGGTCCGAAGCAGGAGGGCGAGCAGTTCCTCGTCGCGGAGCGCTGAAGGCCCCAGGCGCTCGATGCGTTCCTGGGGCTGTTCGTGAACGCAGAGTTGTCCGATTGTGAGGGTTGGCATGAGCAGACACTAAGGTTAAAAATAATGATTAAAATAAAATAAAAGCTATCGAAATGGCTTTGGATGCGCCGGTGACTGACCGTTAACTTCATCCAATTTGCGAAAGGTCCACGGACTTGGTTGAGTGCGATGGTTTTCGGTTGTGATGGGTGGTGGCGTTGGGCATCTAAACGTTAAACCTGCCCAGCGATGCCGGATTTTCGTTCGTACTGCCTGCCTGCAACCAAGGATCCGAAGGAGATCATGCTGTCTCCCGAGGAGTCGCATCATCTGATCGTGGTGAATCGTGCGGCTGTGGGTGACACAGTGGTGGCGTTCAACGGCCAGGGGGCTGAATGGATTTGCACGCTGGCCTCGGACAAGCGTCAGGCGGCGGTGCTGACGGTACGATTTGCGCAGACGGCGAAGCCGCTGCCGTATGAGATCACGCTTGGGCAGGCCCTGCCTAAGGGGCCCTCGATGGATTCGATTGTACGCAAGGCAACGGAGATCGGCGTGGCGCGGATCGTGCCGCTCGAAAGCGAGCGGACGCAGGTGAAGCTCGAGGGGGACCGGCAGGATCGGAAGGCGGGGAAGTGGGAGACGGCGGCCCTCGAGGCTGCGAAGCAGTGCGGGAACGCGTGGCTTCCCGAGATTCTTCCGTTGCAGCGTGCGTCGACCTTCATGGAGCAGGCGAAGGGGTATGACCTGAAGCTGATTGCCAGCCTGCATCCGGGTGCGAAATCGCTGAAGACGGTGCTTGCGGCGTATCACGCGGCCCAGGGACGCGCCCCGAAGCGCGTGGTTTGGATGATCGGCCCGGAGGGCGACTTCACTCCCGCGGAGATGAGTCTGTCGCAGTCATGCGGCTTTGAACCGGTGACACTCGGACCGCTTGTGCTGCGCTGCGAGACGGCGGCGGTCTATGCGCTGAGCATCCTCAGCTACGAGTTGCAGACGGCGTGAGGCGGAGGTCGGAAGTCGGAGGGCAGAAGACAGAGGACAGAGACCAGAGGTCAGGAGTCAGACAAGAGCGGAAGTTCAAATTCCGACGGGGTGGGTTATTTGACCTCGTAGACTTCGATGAGACCGACGCCGGTGGCGCCGTTCTTGTCCTTGGTGATTGCGGTGTAGAGACCCGGGGGGAGCGTGACGAGGAGGGCTGCGTCGTTTGAGCCGTCGGGCCAGGCGAAGGCGTAGGTGGCGGCCGCCGCAGCCTTGATGAGCGGGGCCTCGTGTGGATCGTCGCTCCAGTTGTCGTTCGTGGCGATCGGGACGCCGGCCTGGTTGTAGAGCGTCACGACGGGGTCGGGCAGGTAGTTGGAAATGCCATACGGAGCGAGTGCCGGACCGGAGGCGCGGATGAGGACGGTCTTGAGTCCCGAGCCATTGATCGCGAAGCCGGCGACCTGCACGTCATCGCCGGAGGCGACGGACGAGCGCGCGGAGATGTCGACCAAGCGCGACTCTGGGTGGTCGACCTCGTAGACCTCGACCAGGGCGACGCCGCTGGCGCCGTTCTTGTCCTGGACCGTGGCGGTGTAGAGGCCGGGCTTGAGGGTGACGAGGAGAGCGGAGTCCTTACTGCCGACGGGCCAGGCGAAGGCGCTGGTCCGGGTGAAGGCGGCGCTGAGGGCAGCGGTTTGAGTCGGATCGTCGCCCCAGTCGTCGTTGGTTGCGATGACGGCGCCGGACTGGTCGTGGAGCGTCAGGGTGGGATCGGGCAGGAAATCGGAAATCCCGTAGGGCGCGAGGGCGGGGCCTGAGGCGCGGATGAGGACGGTTTTCGGGGTGGTGCCTGAGATTGAGATGCCGGCGATCTGGACGTTGGCACCGGTTTCCACGTAGGTGCGTGCGGAGATGGAGGTCAGGTGTGCGGAAGGGTTGGACTGGGTTAGCGGGTCGACGACAAGGGGGGCCGCGGAGCTTGTGGTCGAGCCGGCGTCGTTGGTGACCGTGCAGGTATAGGAGGCCTGGGCGAGCGTGGAGACGTTGGGCAGCGTGAGAGTGGGGGCTGTGGCTCCGGATATCGGAGAGCCGTCCTTGTACCACTGATACCAGAGGGGCGCTGCGCCGGTGGCGGACACCGAAAATACGGCGCTGGTGCCGGCAGGGACATCGAGCGGCAGAGGGTTGGCGCCGATCGAAGGAGGGCCTAGTGGCGACAGGACGATGCGGCGGACGTCATTGTTGAAGGAGTCTGCCACGTAGAGTACCCCGGAGGCGTCGACCGCGACGTCAGCCGGTTCATTAAAGCGAGCGGACAAGGGATAATTGTCGGTCGCCTCGAATGAGCCAGCGGATCCGGCGACGGTGGTGACGTTGCCGGTTGGGCTCACTTTTCGGATCGTGTCATTGACGGTGTCGGCCACGAAAAGATTCCCGGAGGCGTCAACTGCGAGGCCCGACGGGGTGTCGAAGCGTGCGCGGGATCCGGAATCGTCGGTTGAGCCGGTCGCGCCGGCCAGGCCCGCGAGGGTGGACACGACCCCGCTGGTGTTGATCACGCGGATGGTGCTGTTCCCGGAGTCTGCGACGTAGACGTTGCCGGAGTTGTCGACGGCAACGGCGAGCGGCATGTTGAAACTTGCGGACGAGGCGGCGCCATCAGCGGAGCCCTTGGAGCCGGTGCCTGCAAGAGTGGAGACGACGCCGGTCGGTGTGACTTTTCGGATCGTGTTGCCCTTGCCGTCTGCGACGTAGATGTTGCCGGAGGAATCGACGGCGAGGTTTTCGGGATCCGAAAATTCGGCTGAGGTTCCGGAGCCGTCGACGTGGCCTGAGATGCCGGCGCTACCCGCGAGGGTGGAGACGATGCCGGCCGGTGTGATCTTTCGGATTGTGTAATTTCCGGAGTCGGCGACGTAGAGATCGCCTGAGGGGCTGCAGGCAACCCCGCCGACGCCGGAGAATCGGGCAACGGAGACGGGGCCGTCGGTGGTGCCGGCGGAGCCTGCGAGTCCGGCGACGGTGGAAACCTGTCCTTGGGGGGTGATTTTTCGAACGGTGAAATTCTGTCCGTCGGAGACATAGACGTTGCCGGAAGAATCAACGCAGATGCCGCCCGGATAATTGAAGCGGGCGTTGCTGGCGGTGCCGTCCTGGCTGCCGTAGGCGCCGGGCCAGCCTGCGAGGGTGGAGACGCCGGTAGTGCCAATCGAAAGCGAGGCGGGCGTGGACGTGACGGATCCGGCGGCGTTGCTTACGATGCACTCGAACTGATCGCGGTCCATTGCGGCGGTGGCCTTGGTTATCAACAGGGAGTTCGTCGTGGATCCCTGGAAGGTGCCGTCGTCGGACAGAGGGGTCCAGGTGGACGATCCTGAAGGACTGTATTGCCAATGGTACGACAGGCTGGAGCCACCGACTGCGGAAACGGCAAAGGTGACGCTCTGACCGGCGGTCGTGAAGCGGTTTGCGTACTGGGCGACGATTGCGGGGCTGGGCGCGGACGAAAGCGAGTCGTTAACGAGGACTGCGAGATTGGGCACACCGAGGCCGGTGCACATGTCATAGCCGGGGAGTGCGGAGAAGGAACCATTGGACCCCGTGGTGATATCGCGGAAGGCGGAGGTCCCGAGCAGGGGATAGAGGCGGGGATTGAGGGCGCCAAGAGGGGAGAGACCGGCGGCTGAACGGCTTTGGTTCATCAGGGCACACAGCCCCGCCCAAACCGGGGCGGCCCAGCTAGTACCGCCCACGGCGTATTGTTTACCGGACGAATAGATGAGGGCGCCCGTTGTGGGATCGGCGGCGGCGGCGACGTCGGGTACGAGACGTTTCGTGCCGGGGGACACGCCCGTACCGGTCTGCCAGGCCGGGCGGGCGAAATAACTGCTGATGCCTCCCCCTGAGCCTGACCAAGCGCTCTCGGTGGCCACGGAGCCGTCGGTTGCGAGTCGGAGGGTCGTGCCTCCGACGCCTGTGACATCGGGATCGCTGGCGGGATAATTGACCTGCAGGACCAATGGCTTTGCGGAGTCGGCGTAACCGCCGAGGTCGCCGGAGGAGGCGACCACGGTGACCCCGGCGCTGGCGAGTGCCGCGACATACTGGGATTCGATCAGCAGGTAATCTTGATCGACTTCATCTTCGGCGTAACCGAACGAAATGGAGTACTGATGCAACGTGGGATTTGATGGGAGGTCGGCGTAGAGCCTGAGGAAGGCCTCGTCGATCACGGCTGGGTCCGTGAGATCGCCTGCGTAGATCCGGATGGCGGCGCCGGGTGCCATGGCGCCGGCCCATTCGACATCGAGGTCGGCTTCCTCCATCGTGGCGGTATCGACGGACGACGAGGGGCCGCCGTTGAGGTCGACGTGGCTGACGTTGGACACGGAGGCGCTGGAACCGGCGAGGGTCCAAAAGGCGGTGAGGTCGGTGGACGAAGGGTAGGCCGCGGAAAAGATCGCGATGGTCTGGCCTGAGCCGGTGAGTCCGGTCGAGGCTGCGCCGTAGACGGAGGCGATCTGGGCGGGCAGATAGGGTGGCTGGTTGGACGAGACTGCCTGCGCCAAAAGGTGATTGAGCAGGTGGGGACGCTGCTGGGGCTGCAGACCGTGGATGCCCAGAACGGCGTTGGCCAGGCTCGAGGGCATGCTGGGGGCGGAGATGGCCGAGGTAAATTTCGAGGAGCCTACGGTGACGCGTGCAAAATTGGCATTGAGAGCCCGTGCGATGGTGGAGACGGGGGCACGGGCGAAGACGGCGAGGTGCGAGGGATCGGCGCGGACGATCTGGAAACCCTGGGACGTGAGCCAGTCGACCAGCTGCTGTTGATCGGCGGTGTTGGGCAGGTAGCGGGATTGCATCTCAGCAGGAGCGATGCGCTCGCCCTTTGCGATGCGGGTCTGCAGTTCGTCGAAGTTGCGCATCTTCAGGGCGAACTCGACTGTCATCGGCGCTATCGCTTCGGTTGAAGAGAGCGTCGTGCGCGAGATAAAGGGCGTCGATGAGATGGCCGGGCCCGCCTCGGCAGCGGACAGAACCCGCCGGATACTGCCTAGAAAGGCGGTGCTCGATCGCATCGCGGCGTGCGCCTTAGGCAAGGCGGTCAGCACTAGCGCAGACGTCAGAAGCCCGAGGAACAGGCGGAAGAGGTGTTTGTTTGGCAGGCAGGCTGGTGGTTGCCGGAAGGACATCGGAGTGGCGTGCTGGAGTTGCACGGGGGCGCTGGTGTGGACCGTGGCTGCTTGGAGCCCCGGTGGCTTGGGGAGATGGGCAAGCAGGAACCCGAAGGGCGAGGGGTTCGGGACAGGTGATTGCGGGCATGGCGGTCGCCCGGAATGGATCGAGCGACGACCAAACTTGCCGGTGCTGGCAGAGACCGGGGGCAGGGGATGGCTGGCGGATGCGAGA
>JAJXYI010000139.1 GCA_021780625.1 bacterium
CCTCACGCCGCCGCGCGCCTTCAACATGATGTTCGAGACCTACGTCGGCGCGATGCGCGACGCCTCGGCAGTCGCCTACCTCCGCCCCGAAACCGCCCAGGGCATGTTCGCCGACTTCCGCCCCGTCGTCGACACGGGCCGCGTCAAGCTCCCCTTCGGCATCGCCCAGATCGGAAAATCGTTCCGAAACGAGATCACGCCCCGCAATTTCATCTTCCGCTCACGCGAGTTCGAGCAGATGGAGATGGAGTTCTTCATTCACGAGGACGACGACTGGGCGAAGTGGCACCGCCACTGGATCGACTGGTGCAAGAGCTGGCTTCACTCCATCGGCCTGCCCGAGTCTCACCTCAGCGAATACGACCATCCGAAGGCCAAGCTCGCCTTCTACTCGAAGGGCACCACCGACATCATGTTCCGCTACCCCTTCGGCGTGCAGGAATTGTGGGGCATCGCCGCGCGCGGCAATTATGACCTCAAGCAGCACGAGCAGCACAGCGGCGTGCCCCAGGTCGTCTTCGACGAAGCCTCCAAGAAGAAGTTCGTCCCGCACGTGATCGAGCCCGCCGTCGGCGTCGACCGCATCGTCCTCGCCGTCCTCTGCTCCGCCTATGCCGAGGAGCAGGTGAAGGACGACAAGGGCAACGTCGAGACCCGCGTAGTCCTCCGCCTCAGCCCCCGTGTCGCTCCGATCAAGGTCGCCGTACTTCCCCTCCTCAAGAACAAGCCCGAACTCGTCAACCGCGCCCAGGAGCTCTACCGCCGCCTGAAGCGCCGTCACAATGTCTTCTACGACGAGTCCGGCGCCATCGGCCGCCGCTACCGCCGTCAGGACGAGATCGGCACCCCATGGTGCGTCACGATCGACTTCGACACGATCGAGAAGGACGGCACGTTCACCCTCCGCGACCGCGACTCGATGCAGCAGACCCGCATCAAGGAGGAACAGCTCTTCGCCCTGCTCGAGGAAAAGGTCTTCTGACCTCCGGAACCACGCCGTCCGTGCAGGCCTCGCCTTAACACCCACTCCGGCCCGCCCGCGCCTCCCGCGCTGGCGGGCCGCGGTGTTTGATGCACCTTGTCACGCAACCGTCACGCGCACACCGCCGCTTTCAGCTACAATCAGGAGTGTCTCCCATGAACCGCCACCTCAGTCGCCTCCTCTCCACCTGTCTCGCCCTGCTCCTCGCCGGCCTCGCCCTCTCGGGCTGCTCGGACCGCGCCCCGCTCGGCACCAAGGACAACCCGATCAAGCTGTTCTTCACCCCCTCGGTCGAGGCGAAGACCATGCAGGATCAGTCTGAGATCATCCGCGAATACCTGGAGGCCCACACGCCCTACAAATTCCAGGTCGCCATCCCCGCCAGCTACGTCGCCGTCGTCGAATCCTTCGGCACCAAGCGCGCCGACGTCGCCGTGCTGAACACTTTCGGCTACCTCCTCGCCAATGAGAAATACGGCGTCCAGGCCCGCCTCAAAGTCATCCGCTACGGCCTGTCTTCCTACCGCTCGCAGATCATCGTCCGCGCCGATCGCGGCATCAACAGCATCAAGGACCTTCAGGGCAAACGCTTCGCCTTCGTCGATCCCGTATCCGCTTCCGGATACCTGCTGCCCTACAAATACCTCCACGACCACGGCGTGACCCTCGGTGACACCGTCTTCGCCCAGAAACACGACAACGTCGTCACGATGGTCTACCAGGGCCAGGTCGACGCCGGCGCGACCTTCTACAGCCCGCCCGAGAACGGTCACATCGAGGACGCCCGCCGTCTCGTGCTCTCCCAGTTCCCCGACGTCGCGCAGAAGGTGAAGATCCTCGCCCTCACCGACGAGATTCCCAACGACCCCGTCGCCTTCCGCAAGGGGCTGCCCGAGGAAATGAAACGCACGATCGCCAACGCGCTCGTCACCTTCGTCCACACTCCCGCGGGACGGCGCGCGTTCACCGCGCTCTACGACGTGACCGATCTCACCCCGGCCACCGACGCCGACTACGATTCCGTCCGCAATCTGCTCAAGCTCGTCGGCAAGTCCGCGAGCGACATGGTCAAATAGCCGCCCCATGGCCGACTCGCCGCTGATCCGCGTCTCCAATCTCCAGAAGGTCTACCCCAACGGCGTGCACGCGCTGAAGGGCGTGAGCTTCGACGTCCGGCCGGGCGAGTTCCTCGTCGTCATCGGCCTCAGCGGTTCGGGCAAGTCGACGCTGCTCCGGAGCCTCAACCACCTCGTCGAGCCGACTTCCGGCAACATCGAGTTCAAGGGTCGCGACATCACCCACCCCGACGCCCGCACGGCCCGCGAGCTGCGCACGCGGATGGCGATGATCTTCCAGCATTTCAACCTGGTCGGGCGGCACAGCGTGCTCTCCAACGCGCTCATGGGCGCACTCCACCGCACGCCCGTCTGGCGCAGCATGGCCGGGCTCTTCTCCGAGGAGGATCGCCACCTCGCCCAGCACTACCTCGACCTCGTCGGCATCGGCGCCAAGTCCCGCGTCCGAGCCGACAGCCTCAGCGGCGGCCAGCAGCAGCGCGTCGCGATCGCCCGCGCGCTCATGCAGAAGCCCGAGGTCCTGCTCGCCGATGAGCCCGTCGCGAGCCTCGACCCCGCAACCTGCCACACGGTCATGGACTATCTCCGGAAAGTGAATACCGAGCTCGGCATCACGATCCTCTGCAACCTGCACTTCCTGAGCCTCGTCCGCGAGTACGGCACGCGCGTCATCGCGCTGAAGGGCGGCGAGATCGTGTTCGCCGGTTCGCCCTCGGAAATCGACGACGCCTGGTTCGCCCGAATCTACGGCGAGGGCGCCCGGGAAATGCACATCCGCTGAACCCACGTCCGCGATGAAAACCAAGGCCCTCGTCTTCGACGCCCTGTCCCTCGCCTACTTCGCCGCGCTCGCGCTCGCCGCCGCCCTCCACCCGACCGCCCGCGAGTTCCAGCACTTCTTCCAGTCCGCCGCCAGGGGCTTCGGCCTCGTCGCCGGCCTGCTCGCCCTCGGGGGACTCGCCGCGTATCCATTCCACCGCTTCAAGTCACGCACGCTCGGCTCCGCCATCTTCGCGGGCCCCGTACGCGATCCCGCACCCCCGCCACCCTGGTACCGAAACCTCGCCGTCATCCACTTCATCCTCCTCTTCGGTCTCACCTGCTACGTCGGCGGGGTCATGACCCAGCTCAGCCTCCGCGACATGCTCGACGCCGACGGGCTCGGCGGCGCCAAGCGCCTCGGGCTCGCACTCGCGACCCCGAACTGGAAGGTCCTGCCCGACGCCATCCTCGCGACGCTCCAGACGATCTACATGGCGTTTCTCGCGACCGTCTTCGCGATCCCCGTCTCCTTCCTGCTCAGTTTCCCCGCCGCAAAAAACATCGCGAGTCGCTCCCGGGCCGGCCTCGCACTTTACAGCGTGCTGCGCCTGATCCTCAACGTCACCCGCTCCGTCGAGGCCCTCGTCTGGGCGATCATCTTCGGCGTCTGGGTCGGCATCGGCCCCTTTGCCGGAATGCTCGCCCTGTTCGTCCACTCGGTCGCCTCCCTCACGAAGCAATACTCCGAGATCATCGAGTGCGTCTCGCACGGCCCCGTCGAAGGCATCCAGTCGACGGGTGCCTCGCTCGTGCAGGAGCTCTGGTTCGGAATCGTGCCGCAGATCATCCTCCCGTACACGTCGTTCACGATCTACCGCTGGGACATCAACGTCCGCATGGCCACGATCGTCGGCCTCGTGGGCGGCGGCGGCATCGGCACCCTGCTCAATGAATATCAGGGCGAGGCCCTCTGGCACGAGGTCGGCTGCATCATCGTGGTCATTGCCATCGTCGTCTGGCTGATGGACAGCGCCTCCGCCTACCTTCGCGAAGCGATCAAGTAGGCCCCGGCGCCTACCCTTCCCAACCGAGCTGGCGCCGCGCCGTCGTCGAGAGTCGGTCCGGCGTCCAGGGCGGGTCCCAGGCCAGATAGACGTCCGCAGTCTCCACTCCGGGCATCGCCGCGAGCGCGGAGCGCGCTCCCTCGAGAATCACGTTGCCCGCGGGACACGACGGAGTCGTCAGCGTGAGGCCCACGTGGACCTCGCCTCCCTGGATGTCGACGTGAGTCAGCATCCCCAGTTCGACGATCGAGATGCCGTACTCCGGATCGAGTATCCCGGTCAGCACGACGCGCACGGCTTCTTCGGTGATCATAAGAGTGATTCGTTCAACGGCCGCCCGCGCCGCCAGAGGTGCGCTGCGACCGGTCCGTGATTGGCGAGGCTCGCCAGCGAGGCGGCGAGGATCGCCGCCCAGCCCGCCACCAGCCAGGAAGCCTCAGACCGCGCAAGCCCCAGGAGCACCAGGACGAGGCCGAGGAGATGTAGCTCAAACCAGGCACGCTCCAGCGCCGGCGACGGCAGCTTCGAGGCCAGCGGCACCGGCTCCCGCCCGATCACCGGACCGTAACGGCGCATCCACACGAGGAACGGCACGATCTTCAGCATCATCCCTCCGACCGAAAGCGCCAGCGCCCCGACGATCGCCAGGAATCCGTAGGCCACCTCGCCATTCATCGAAAACGCGTCCCCCGCCCCCGGCCACGCCGCCAGCACGATGCCAAGCACCCAGGCCGCAGCCAGTGCGCCCCCTCCCGCAAGGAAGGCGCGTACTCCCGTGTCCAGCATCCGCTTCCGCCGGCTCCTGACGACCGACCACGCCTCGGCCGCGCTCATCGCCAGCCCCATCGCGATCGTCGCCCCAAACACCACACGCGCGACGGGAATGTCCTCCGCCAGCGCAAAAATCAGTCCGATCAGCCCCGCCTGCGTGTGCCCCAGGCCCGACGCCACGCGCATCCAGTTTTTCACGTCCCCGAGCGTGAACATCGGAAGCAGTCTGAACGCCGCGCCCTGAAGCAGCGTCACGTAGAACCCTACGATCCCCATGTGCGCATGCACCTTCAGCCACGTCGCGCTGTTCCCCGGCAGGATCGGATGCACCCGATTCAACGCCAGCAGGAACCCCGCCACCACCGTCGTGCCGAGCCAGAAGGCCGCGAAACCAAAGGCCCAGGCCACCGCATCCTTTGTGCGCGCCCTCGCAATCGTCACGGCCATGTTCAGCGACGCCGATAGCGCCCCCGTCGCCACGAGCGCACCTCCCGCCGCCACCCACGCGAAATTCCCGCGGAGAAATCCCACCACCATCACCGGCACTCCCGTCGCGTGCAGCACTCCGTGTATCCACGCGAGCCTCGGCCAGGCCAGCTCCTCTCCCACCGCAACTGACAGAAGCTGATAGATTCCGCCAAAGGTCGCGCTTCCGAGGAACCCCAGCACCCACGCATGGGTGAGTGCCAGGATGCGCGGATCCGATGCTCCGTCGAGGAACGCGGCCGCATGCACGAGGCCGAGCAGCGGCGCTGCCAGCAGCCACGCGCCCGCGAGGCCGAACCACGCGAGCGACAACGTCGCCTGCGTGGCCATCGGTCCTGGACGGGGCGCCACCGGAGCGGCCGCCCGCACCTCAGGCGCGCGAGATGCTGTTAAGCCAGCTGCCATCAGGATTCTCCTCACTCGCAACCGTGAATCGCTGCGACTCCAGCTCGGCGATCAGATGCACCGGCTTCCGGTCGGTAAGCGCCCTCAGGACTTTGTTCCTGGGCAGGTTCGAAATCGCGGAAAGGATCCGCATCATCGGCTCCGGCGGCTCCAGCCCCCGCGCATCGACATCCACGGTCTCCACGGTCTTTGCCTCGCCGCAGTGCGTCCGCGCACCCTGCTCGGGCGTGAACGTCGGAGCCCCAACGTCGCCCTCCGCCCGACGGGCGATCCGCACCGCGAAGACGTCGGGCCCGCGATCCTCGTAGGTCCAGTCAAACTCGCCGGGAAACAGCGCCGAGAACTGGTAGTAGAGCGGGATCGGATCATGGTCGTTCACCAGGACAAAGCTGCGTCCGGGTTTGAGCAGGCGCCATTGTTCCATGATCAGGCCATGCTTGATGCTGCACGGGATTTCGCGAGCGTCGAATCGGTCCGACGCGTGAGGAGTGGGTTCGGTCGTGTTCATGAGAAAAAATCAGGCGTTCGATTCCGTTGAGCTACCCGTCTCCGCCGACTCGGGCTCGCCGTGCAGTGTGAGCAGCAGCGCACACCGGCCGTCGGCCGCCTTGAGCGCATGCGGGTGTCGCGGCGGCAGATGCAGGAACGCCCCCTGCTCCAGCCACTCCCAGCGGTCGTTGAACTTGAACTGGCAGCGCCCGGCGATCACCTGCACCAGCGCGCGACGCCCGTTCGTGTGCTCCGTGAGCTCCTGCCCCGGGGCAAACGCAAACAGGACGACGCGCAGGGTGTCGCTCGTGTACAGGGTCCGGCTCACGATGCCGGCA
>JAJXYI010000257.1 GCA_021780625.1 bacterium
AACGATCGAGGCCCTGGTGATTGAATTGCGCGAGGCGCGCGAAAAGGTGGCGAAGCTGACCACTGAGGTCGAAGCTGAGCTGACCGCCGAGCTTCGGCGACTCCCGGCACACTACGGCTACACCGACGTCGACGCGTTTGGCAGGGCTGTCCGTGCCGCTGTGCAGGAAGCGGCGGGCACGCCCCGGAAGCGTCGCCGTCGCCGGGCGGCTGCCTCCGCGCCTTCGCCTGTCCCAGCGACGCCCGTCGGCGCCGGACTCGCAGCCGCAGCGGCGAACTCCGCGAGCCAATCGTCTCAGCCTGCGACAACGCCCGAGCCCCAGCCCGAGGAAATGCCTCCCGCGCTCCCTGAGAACACAGGCAACCTGTTTGCGTACCGCGATGCCCTGACCGCCCAGCGCGAAGAGGCGATGCGTCGTCTCAACGACCGTTCGACCAAACCACAAGCCTGGGCCGCGTGGAAGAAACACCTCGCGTCCGTCGACGAAGCACTTCGCGCGAGCCAGTAAACGCCCAGCGTCCCAAGGCGGCGCCGAAGCTCCGCACTGCTCCGCGTCGATCCCCTCCCAAATCCCGAACCACCCCGGGCAGCCGCGCTCGACCGGGGCCGTTATCGGCCCTGAGCTTCTCGTCCGGCGATCGACCGTCATCCTTGAATACGCAGTAAACAAGGAAACGAAGGTAACAAGGCCATGAGGCGCAGGCCATTGAGTGGCCAACTTGCAACCGGCAGGCCCAATCGCTGAGGTGCAATCCGAGGCGATCGCCACGCCAGGCTAAGCGCCTTGTCCCTCGTAACTTTCGGCGCCGAATTTTCTCACCGGCCGATCACCATCTCGCCGCGGTTGCACTCGCGGAAGTCTGGCGACTGACGGTGGACAAATGGATTCGTTATCATGGCCGCAGCCTGAGGTCCCAGGTCCGTCAGATAAACTTAGAAAACGCAGTTAACAGAAGGAAACGAAGATAACAAAGAAGGCCGAACCAGGCGATTATACGAAATCGCCGAGCAAAATTCGACTCACCCGACCGGTGTATAAACCAACGCTTTCAATTCTGTGGTAAACCGTTTGTTCTCCGCTCCCTTCGTTGGCTTCTGTTCCATTCAATCGCTGAAGTCAGGATAAACCGTTTTGCGACGAACCTTCAGGCGTGCGTTCGAATTCGATTTGTGCCTGCATCGGCGCCTCTATGAATCTCAGATCCTTCGGAGCAGTCCTGCTCGCTACCCTCGCCCCCCTTTCCCCTCACCTCCGCGCCGACACGGCAACGGCCGTCCCCGCCAAGCCGGCCGTTTCCGCGCCATCCGTCGCCGAAATGACGCAGGAGAAGCTGGTCACCGACAAGCTCTCCGCACTCGTCGAGAAGGTGCGCACCAAGATCCAGGCCGGCGCCGCCACGGAGGCTGCGCTCGCGCCCGAATTGAAGGAATTCGACGCACTGCGCGCCGAGTACGCCGGCCAGAAGAATCAGGCAGTCGCGATGGTCGGACTCATGGAGGCCCGCCTGTACCTCGAGGTGCTCAACGACACGCCGAAGGGCGTCGCGATCCTCAAGCAGGACGCCGAGTCGATGGCCGGAACTCCGATCGCAGACAAGCTCACCGCCATCGCCACTCAACTGGAGCAGAAGGCCGCGGCGGACTCCCGCCTGGCCGTCGGCAAGCCCTTCCCGACCTTCAATGAGAAGGACCTCGACGGCGCCCCGCTCAATCTCGCCTCGTACCGGGGCAAGGTCGTCCTGGTCGACTTCTGGGCCACCTGGTGCCCGCCCTGCCGCGCGGAACTGCCAAACGTCGTAGCCGCGTACAAGAAATACCACGACAAGGGCTTCGAGATCATCGGCGTCAGCCTCGACAATGACCGCGCCAAGCTGACCTCCTTCATGAAGGAGCACGGGATGACCTGGAAGCAGTACTACGACGGGATGGGCTGGAACAGCAAGCTGGTCGCCTCGTATGGGGTGGACGCGATCCCCGCCACGTTCCTGCTCGACGCGAACGGCAACATCGCCGCCCGCGACCTGCGCGGCCCCGCCCTAGAGGCGAAGCTCGCTCAGATGCTGCCCGCCGCGAACTGAGTTCGCGTCCCGGCTTAATTTCCCCGCCCCGCCGGCCTTTGCGCATGCGGGGCTTTTTTTTTAGATATCGCAGTTCGATTTGAACCACAGAGACATCCACCTTCGCCAAGGCTACGGCGGACGAGCAGAGAACACGGAGAAATGCATTTACGAGGAAGGCTTGTATCCAATCTCTTCACCTCCGAGGTAAGTGCTCATTCCACCCTTTGCTGCAATTTCAGGCTCTGTGGCCTCTGTGGTTCCATTGCGGCTTGTATGCTGACTTCTGACATCTGAACTCTTCCCTCTGACCGAGCACGACGATCACCCTGCATCCACGCGGGCATTACGAACCGGAGTCCGCGCCTTTTCCGGAAATCCGGTCGATCGCGTTCCGGACGGCGCGCGTGAGTTTCACGGTGTCGAAGGGTTTCTGCAGGAAGACGAGGCGGTTGGCGGGGTCGAGCGTGTGCTGGGGAAGCTCGGTCGTGTATCCGCTCATGAGCACCACGGCGAGATCCCGCTTCTGCTCGCGCAGTCCGCTCGCGAGCTCCCAACAGGTGAGCCCCTGGGGCATGACAACGTCGGTGAGCAGCACATCGATCCGGCCCTGTTCGCGGCTCCAGACCTTGCGCGCGTCGTGTCCGTCCACGGCCTCGCAGACCGCATACCCCACCGAGCGGAGCGAGAGCGCGGCAAAAGTGCGCACGATCGTGTCGTCCTCCACCAGCAGCACGGTGCCGTTTCCGCCGACCGCCGGCTGGGCCGCCTCGCCGGCCTGCAGCGCGGCCCGCACCGGGTTGTGGAAAGGCAGATACACGCTGAATTCGCTCCCCTTCCCCAGCGTGCTCTCCACCTCGATCCAGCCGTTGTGAAGTTTCACGATGCTGTAGGCGGTCGCCAGGCCCAGGCCCGAACCCTTGCCAACCTCCTTCGTGGTGAAAAACGGCTCGAACAGGCGTCGCTTCGTCGCCTCGTCCATGCCCGTGCCCTGGTCCCTGATGGTCATGCGCACGAAATCCGAAGGCACGGGATTCGTCGGACGTCCGTCGCCCGGGTCTCCCTGGGGAACCCGCTCAATCAGGTCGACTGACAACTCAACCCGACCGCCCTGGGGCATCGCATCGCGGGCGTTGACGACCATGTTCATGACGACCTGCTCGACCATGCCGATGTCCGCGAGCACCCAATGGTGATCGGCCTTCGGAGTGAATCGGATCTGCACGGACTCGCCCACGAGGCGCCTGAGCATTTTCAGGAGGTTCGCGATGAGCACGTCCACGTCGGTCGGCTGGAACTTCGCGGGCTGCCTCCGCCCGAAGAGCAGGAGCTGCCGGGTGAGATCGGCCGCACGCTTGGTCGCGGACTCCAGGAGCGTCAGCGTGGACTGCATCTCCGCCGGGAGTCGGCGGTCGGCCCGGAGGAGGCCGAGCTGGAGCATGATGGCCGCAAGGACGTTGTTGAAATCGTGCGCGACTCCTCCGGCCAGCTGTCCGATCGCCTCCATCTTCTGCGCCTGCCTGAGCTGGGCCTCGAGATGCCGGCGTTCGGTCAGGTCGCGGTAGATACCCTGCAGCACGAGCCTTCCGCCGGGAAGGCTGATCCGGCTCGCGCTGATTTCGACGGCGATGCGCCGCTGGTCCGCGGCGACGACCTCAGATTCGCACAGGATCTTCGCCCCGAGCCGTCCGGCCTGGTCAAAGAGCCTGCCGCACTTGTCCCAGGCGTCGGCGGGATGAAACTCGGAAAGGTGGGCGCCGATGAGGTCGGAGCGGCCTCGCCCGAGCATGCCTTCGGCGGCGGCATTGACTTCGGTGATGCGCAGGGAGGGGTGCTCGGCGACTACGATTGCGTCGTTCGCCTCGTCGAAAAGCGCGTGCAGGCGCCCACTCGTCTCCTGGAGCGTCTGCTCGTACCGGAGGCGGTCGTCGATGTCGACGTGCGTGCCGACCATGCGCAACACGCGGCCGTCGGAATCCCAGGCGACGGGCTTGCCGCGGGCCCCGATCCACTTGAAGCCGCCCGAGCGGGTGCGCATACGAAACTCGAGCGCGAAACCCTCGCCTCCGGTCTGCGTTCTCCACGGACGGCTCCGGGCCACCCGCCGGCGATCGTCCGGGTGAACCAGCTCCTTGATCCGCAGCAGCGTTAGCGGGAACTCATCCGGTTGGTATCCGAGCATCGTATACATGCGCGGGCTCCAATAGACCGACCTTCCGGCAAGGTCCCAGTCCCACAGTCCGTCGCTCGCGGCCTCCATGGCCAGGCGCAGGCGCTCCTCACTGACGCGGAGCGCGACCTGCATGGCGCGCCGTTCGAGCGCGAGCTCCCACTGCCGAAGCACGCGCTGCACGGTGCGGGGCAGGTCGCGAAGTGTCTCGGGGGACTTGACCAGGTATTCCATCGCGCCCGACTTCAGACTGAGTACGGCAAGGTTCTCGTCCCCCTGGCCGGTCATCACGATCAGCGGGCAACCGGGCTCGCCGCCGACGGTGGTCAGCAGGTCGATCGCGCTTCCGTCGGGCAGTCGGAGGTCGGAGAGGATGAGGTCCGGTTTGGTTGCTCCCAGGCGAACCCTGGCCTCCTCCAGCGACTCGACGTGATCGATCTCCACCCGTCCGGGAGCGGAGGCAAACGCGCGGTGAACGAGCTCGGCATGCGCGAGGTCGTCCTCGATGAGAAGGAGGCAAAGTGGGTTCGGCTCGCTCACGAGAGAATGGGTTCGCCGTCGACCGGCAGCGCGAAGACGAAGGTGGATCCCCGGCCCGGCCCGTCGGACTCCGCCCAGATGCGTCCACCGTGGACCTCCACGATGCGCTTCGCGAGCGCCAGCCCGATGCCGGCGCCTTCGGCCCTCGGGTCCACCTTTCGAAAGAGCTCGAAGATGGCCTGGCAATCCCGCTCCGACAGGCCGATGCCGTTGTCCCGGATGCTCACCCGCACCTCCGCACCCAGCCTCACCGCGGAGATCGAGACGCAGGGGTTCTCCTGCCAGCCCAGGAATTTGACCGCGTTTTCCACCAGATTCTGGACGACCTCGCGAAGCCTGACACGATCCCCGCGCACGGCCGGGAGATCCGGTGCGACCGAGACCGCGACTCCGCGCCTGCTGATCTGCGCATCCAGGAGCCGCAGCACCTCGCCAAACAGGGGCCCGAGCGCAACGTCATCCTTCGGACCGATCACCCGGCCGGCCCGGGACAATGCGAGAATCGCGTCGAGGAGCTCCTGCATCCGGTCGGCCGCCTCGCGGACACGCACGAGGTCCTTCGCAAGCGAGCCATACCGTCCGTTGTCGACATCGTGCTGCATCACGTCGACGAATCCCTTGATCGTGTGAAGCGGACTTTTCAGGTCGTGGGAGACTGAATACGTGAACTGCTCGAGCTCGACGTTCTTGTGCTTCAATTCCTCGATGAGCCGCGGACGTTCGTCCTCCTCATCGCGGCCGCCAGCTGGCGATTTTCCTAATGTCAGGCAGAGCAGCGGGCGCCCCCCTGAGTCGGAAAGCGGAGAGCCGAACACCACGGCGCGGCGCGACGGGTGTCCCGGAAGCGGAAACCGCGCATCAAACGACAGCGACCCGCCTTCGCCAAAGAATCGGTGCAGCAGGCCCGAAAAGGCCGCCCGCTGGTCCGGCTCCAAGAGGGAGGAGAAGACGCTGCCAGAGAGTTCCAGGGCGGTCCTGCCGAGAAAGTCCAGGGCACCCCGGTTGAAATCCTCCACCAGGCCCCGCGAGTTGAGGGCAACGTAGGGCACGGGAGCCTCGGCAAAGAGCTCCAGGCGCCCGAGGACCGTCGGATGCGGCGTGTCGTCCGACGGGCTCGTCATGAGTCCCCGATGCCCGACGCTCCATCCGAGGCGACGACGGCCTCGGCCGAGAGGCTGCAGGCGGAATGCACGCGATACAGCCGGATGAGCTCGGAGCCGTCCATGCGCTGGATGAGCCGCCTGCGATCCTCGGGCGGCAGGTGGCGGATCGAGTGCAGCGGACAACCGGCGGGATTGCCTCGGCCGGGGCACTCGAACGAGAGCCAGAGGAGCATCCTCCGGGCTGAGGTCGACTCGTCGAAGTAGGACTGGATACGATTCATGGGCGTGCGGACGGGTTCAATTCCTTGCCGGGCGGTGCCCCGGGAGCGAGCACCGAGTGAAGTTCCACCAGAAGCTGCTCGGAGACGAATGGCTTCATGATGAACGCATCGGCCCGCGCGCCTTCCTCACCCGCCGCAAGCTCCTTCTCCGGAAGCCCGCTCATCGCGATCACCGGCAGGTCCGGATCCTCCCGGCGAATCG
>JAJXYI010000096.1 GCA_021780625.1 bacterium
GACCTCACCGCCCGAGAGCGTCTTCGAGGGGCGGTCGAGGGACAGGTAACCGAGGCCGACCTGGTCGAGGTAGCGCAAGCGGGTGAGGATGGCGTCGAGTGCAATCCGCCCGGCGTCGGCGGAGGCGCGGCCGGGCTCCTGACGCCCGGGGGAGGCGTGGGTGCGCAGCTGCCCGAGCAGCGCGTCGACGGGAAGTGAATACAGGTCGGGCAGGGTGCGCCCCTGCCAGCGCCAGCAGAGGGCCTCGGGCTGGAGCCGGGCGCCGCGGCAGTCGGGGCATAGATTGTAGGAGCGATACCGCGACAGGAAGACGCGGACGTGCATCTTGTAGCTGTTTTTCTCGAGCCAGCGGAAGAATCCCTTCAGACCGTACCAGAACTGGGGCCAGGTCTTGCCGTTTTCCTCGCCGTAGCCCGGTTCGCCATCGATGACGAAGGCGCGGTCGTCGGCGGGAAGGTCGTCGAACGGGACGTCCATCCGGAGGCCGCGCCTGCGGGCGAACTTGCGAAGGTCGTCCAGGCATTCCCGATACACCTCGCCCTCCCAGCATTTCACCGCGCCCTGGTCGAGGGAGAGTCCAGTGTTTGGCATCGCCAGGCGATAATCGATGTCGATGACCCGCCCGAAGCCGCGGCAGCGTGGGCAGGCGCCGATCGGGGAGTTAAACGAAAAGAGGCCTGGCGAGGGGGGCCGGAAACGACGGTCCGTGGAGGGCGAATGAAGTCCACGCGAGAAGCTGCCGACCTTGGTGAAGGCGTCCCCGCGCTCCGAGGCGGGCACGAAGAGGTGGACCTGACCCTTCCCGAAATGCAGGGCGGTCTCCGCGGCCTCGAGGAATCGCGCCTCGTGCTCGCGCGTCACCGGCAGGCGGTCCTGGGCGACGAACACCTGCGTCGCGTTCGCGGTATCGAGCAGCGCCTGCGCCTCGTCGATGCGCGCGCCCCGCCAGCTTTCGCCCTGCACGGGCACGAGGAGGCGCAGGTAGGCCTGGCCGCGAAGGTTTGCCAGGATCTCGGACCAGCTGAGGTTGCCGGGCTTGTCGACGCGGAACGCGATGACTGTCGTCTGACCGGGCACGGCGGCCAGCGCCTTGGTCCAGATTGTGTGGGGATTATCGTCCTCAACCTTCTCACCCGTCTCCGGATCGAAACACTCTGCGGCATGGCTGAACCACACTTTGAAGTAGTCGGTCAACTCCGTCATCGTGCCGACGGTGGACCTGGAGTTTTTCACCGTGTTGGTCTGCTCGATGGCAATGGACGGGCGGATGTTCTCGATGCGGTCGACCTTCGGCTGGTCGAGCAATTCCAGGAACTGGCGCGTGTAGGCGCTGAAGGTCTCCACGTAGCGGCGCTGGCCCTCGGCGTGCAACGTGTCGAACACGAGCGAGCTCTTGCCCGAACCGCTTAGACCCGTCACGGCAATGTACGCCCCGAGCGGAAGATCGAGATCGAACCCCTTCAGGTTGTTCTGCCTCACGCCGCGGAGGCGGATGCACTCGGGAGGAGACTGCCGTTGGACTGGAGCTGTGCTTACCACGCGTCCACCGATGATCAGGAGGGTCGGGAACGCAAATCCGTCTTTGGCGCTCCGTCGGAATGCTCCCAAATTCCACTTGAAACATCGCGTGGCTGAGTCGCATCCCCCCTTGATGGATTGGCCACGAAAAACGCAAAAAAGTCGCCAGGGTTGCCGACCCTGATCGGAGCGCGCTTATAAGCGCACGCAACGCAAAGCCGATACCCCAGGGATTTCGTGTTTTTCGTGGCGATTCCCTCAGAAGCTCAACGGGCCTCGCGGCTGAACAGGCTCTTGCTCGAAAAACACAACTTGGGTCGGGAGAGTCGCGCAGACGGTATCCGCTTTTTCGATGGTCAATCGGGTTTCCGGGGCTAAGGTCGGGCGGTCCCCCGAAACTCCTGCCACCCATCGCGAAATGAGCTACGAGATGAACGACCTGCTCGACCTGATGGTCGAGCAAAACGCGTCGGACCTTCACCTACAGGTCGGCCAGGCGCCCTGTCTTCGAATCAGCGGAAGCATGACCCCGATCGACGGCCCGGTGCTGACTCCCGCCGACACGGAGCAGCTGATGCTCTCGATCACGCCGGATGTCCACGTCCAGAACACGAAACTCAACGGCGGCGCGGACTTCGGTTTCGCCTTCCTTGAGAAGGCGCGTTTCCGCGTGTCGGTCCTGAAGACCAAGGGAAACTACGGCATGGTCCTGCGCCAGATTCCCAACCGCATGTTCGGGCTGCGCGACATCGGACTGCCCGACAAGATCCGCGAGCTGCTGTACCGTCCCCGTGGATTGGTGCTCGTGACGGGTCCCACCGGTTCGGGCAAATCGACCACGCTCGCGTCGATGATCAATTACATCAACGAGAACCGCGAGGGTCACATCATCACGATCGAGGACCCGATCGAATACTACCATCCGCACCGCCGCTGCATCGTCACCCAGCGCGAGGTGCACGTGGACGTCCCCAGCTTCTCGGAGGCGATCCGTCGCGCGCTGCGCCAGGATCCGGACATCATCCTCGTCGGTGAAATGCGCGACCTTGAGACGATCGAGGCCGCCATCAGCGCCGCCGAGACGGGCCACCTGGTGTTCGGCACCCTGCACACCAACAGCGCGGCGAAGACGATCGATCGCATTGTCGATGCGTTTCCGGCGAACATGAAGGACATGATTCGCACGCAGCTCGCCTCGTCGCTCGTCGCGGTGATCTCCCAAGTCCTGTGCAAGAAGGTCGGCGGCGGTCGAATCGCGGGATACGAGATCATGGTCAACACGACCTCGATCGCCTCGCTGATCCGCGAGAACAAGACCTTCCGCATCACCTCCGACATTCAGACGGGCGCGCACCTGGGGATGATCACGATGGACACGCACCTGATGAGCCTGGTGAACCGCGAGATGGTTTCGCCCGACGAGGCGCTGGACAAGGCGCAGGATCCCGTGGTGATGCGCGAGAAACTGATCCAGATGGGCTATCAACTGCGGCCCGTCTGAGCGGAGCCGTGGCGGCCGCAAAGGTCGACTCCCGATTTCCATGCCCAATTCCTACGAACGAACGATCCATTTTCCCGATACGGACGCGGCGGGCGTTGTCTATTTCGCGCGCACGTTGTCGATCTGCCACGAGGCCTACGAGGAGGCGCTGGGCTCGGCCGGGCTCGAACTGCACAACTTCTTCTCGAAGGCGGGCGTCGTGGTCCCGATCGCCCGGGCGGAGGCCGACTACAAACGACCGCTGGCCTGCGGCGACCGGATCAGGGTGGATGTGCGCCCGGAGCGGCTGTCCGGGGACAGTTTCGCGGTGAATTTCGTGGTGACGAAGCTGGGCCGGCCGGAGAAGCAGGCGGCGGTGGCTCGCACGGTCCACGTATGCATCGCGTCCGACACGCGTGCGCGGACGCCGCTGCCACCGGCGCTTGCGGCCTGGGTTGACGGAGCGACGGGTCCGGGCTGAGCCGACGGACGACTCAGGACGCGGCGCCTTCGGCGAGAGCGGGGGATGAGGCGTCGACGGGTTCGGCGGAAATCTCGCCTTCCCGGGCGCCCATGAGCTGGAGCAGCTCCTGCTGGAGCGAGCTGGCGTTTTCGTCGAGTTGGCGGGCTGTGGACGCCGCCTGTTCGGCGGTGGCGGCGTTGCGCTGGGTCAACTGGTCGATCTGGAGCATCGACTGGTTGACGTGTTCGATGCCCTGCGACTGTTCGCCGGAGGCCTCGGCGATGCGGGCGATGAGCTCGTCGGAGCTGCGGGTCGAGTCGAGGATCTGTTCGAAGGTGGACTGGACGCGGGTGGATATCTGGGCGCCGCGTTCGCTCTTGCGCACGGCGTCCTCGATCATCGCGGAGCTTTCCTTGGCCGCCTCGGCGGAGCGGCGGGCGAGATTGCGCACCTCGTCGGCGACGACCGCGAAGCCGGCGCCTGCTTCGCCTGCCCGGGCGGCCTCGACGGCGGCGTTGAGCGCGAGGATGTTGGTCTGAAATGCGATTTCGTCGATTGACTTCACGATCTTGGCCACGTTCGCGCTGGCCGATTGAATCTCGGCCATGGCTGCAGCCATCGCGGACATCTCATGACCGCCCGCCTCCGCGGAGCGGCGGCTCTGGTTGCTCAGCTCCCGCGCCTTCAGGGCATTCTCGGCGTTTTGTTTGATGGTGCCGGACATCTGTTCAAGCGCTGCGGTGGTCTCTTCGAGCGACGAGGCCTGCTCGGTCGCCGCCGCGGCCAGCGATTGGCTTGAGGAGGCGACCATGGTGGCGGCGGACGAGACCTGACTGGTGCCGTCCCACATCCGCTTTGCGACTTCGCGAATGTGGCGTGCGACGCCGAGGCTTAGCAGTACGCCAAAGGTCGCGCCGAGCACGACGCCCAGCAGTGTGCCGCCGATCATCACGAGTCGGATCAGGCCTGCGCGCTGGTCCGTGCGACCGACGAGTGACTGGATCTGCTCGTCGGATCGCGACTCGGCCTCCTGGTTGAGACGGGCAAGCATGGAGTCGACCTTGCGGTCCATGCCCTCGATGGAGCCGTCGATCATATGAGCCTGGGCATCGGATTCGATGGAAGTCCGCTCCGCGAGAGCCGCGCGATAACGGGCTCCGAGCGCCTGATGCTCGGTGGCGATCGCCTTCACTTCGGCGGCGTCAATGCCGAGTTTGGGCACTACGATGGCTAGCGCGGCGAGGGCGGCATCGGCCCTCTTTTCCTGGAGATAGAATCCGTCGAGGTGCCGCTGGAATGCCGTGGGATCGCGGCCCCGAAGCAGAAGGTCCTTCCACTCCTGCACCTGGACCTTGAAGGCCACCTGGGCGGAATCGGACAGCACGATCGCGCGACGACAGGATCGTCCCAGGTCGACGGCCTCAGCCTCTCCGTTGAGGGCGAGGCGCTGCGCCGTCAGTCCGATGAATCCGCCGATGAGGGGGATGCAGGACACGACGACGAATGCACCGATGAGCTTCGTGCTGATCTTCATGGGATGAAACTGGGGGCAGTGGCTGGCTGGCCGTTGTAGGCGGCGAGTCAGCCAAATCCTCCCCCTCACTTCGACTGGAAACCCGTCGCGGTTTAATCTTTCGCAATATATGCGCAGTAAATGAGAGATGGCGCACGGCGCCGCTCCGACCTGCGCGGACCCATCGCATGCGGCTCAAGGAATCCGATTGATTGGTATCAATAGATTATCCGACAACAGCTTAAGCGACTAAGGCGGTCGACGACGAGCGGGAGGCCTGTCTGATGAACGGCCCGGCGCGCTGGAAATGAGTGGAGCGCCGGAGCGCTGCGGACCCCTCAGGTCGGGTAGCTCAGGTAGGGAGCGAGCCAGCGCTCCGCTTCGGCGAGGGTCCAGCCCTTGCGCGCGGCGTAGTCCTCGACCTGGTCCTTGGCGAGTTTGCCGACTGCGAAGTACTTCGAGTCCGGGTGATTGAAGTACAGCCCACTGACGCTGCTGGCGGGGGCCATGGCGCAGCTTTCGGTGAGCACGATGCCCGTGCGGGCAGTCGCATCGAGCAGCGAAAACAGGAGGTGTTTCTCGGTGTGATCCGGACAGGCGGGATAACCGGGGGCGGGGCGGATACCGCGGTATTTCTCGCGAATGATCTCCTCCATTGTGAGCGACTCGAGCCTTCCGTAGCCGCACAGGTCGCGGACGCGCTTGTGCGTGAGCTCGGCGAGCGCCTCGGCGAGCCTGTCGCCGAGGGCCTGGGCCATGATGGCCGAATAGTCGTCGTGGGCGGCCTTGAACTCCATCACGAGCTGCTCGACTCCGTGCCCTGCGGTGACGGCGAAGCCCCCGAGGTAGTCGAGGCGACCGGAGTCTCGCGGTGCGATGAAATCGGAGAGGGCGTGCTGGTGCTGCCCCTCGGGTTTGACGAGCTGCTGGCGCAGGAATCGGAACGTGGCGACGACCGACGAGCGTTGTTCGTCGGAATAGACCTCGACGTCGTCGCCCACGGCATTGGCTGGCCAGAACGCGACGACGGCACGCGCCGTGTAGCGTTTCTCCGCGATGATGCGGGCGAGCAGGGCCTGGGCGTCATTGAAGAGCCGGGTGGCCTCGGGCCCGACGGTGGCGTCCTTGAGCAGATCGGGGTAGCGGCCGCGGATCTCCCAGGCGCTGAAGAACGGACCCCAGTCGATGAAGGGGACGATGTCCTCGATCGGGACGGGATCGTAGGCCTTCGTGCCGAGGAACTCGGGCCGCGGGATGTCGACGCTCGACCAGTCGCAGGGAGTGCGCCGCTTCCTGGCTTCGGCGATTGGATACAGATTGCGTTGCCCATCGCGGTTGGCGAACTCCACGCGGAGGCGGTCCTGCTTGGAGCGGAC
>JAJXYI010000513.1 GCA_021780625.1 bacterium
CAACACGACCATCATCACGCCCAACAAGCGCGAGGCGGAACTCGCCGCGGGCTTCCCGCTGCGCTCGGACGCCGACGTCGAAAGCGCGGCCCGCTCCCTGCAGTCCAAGTTCGGAATCCGGATGGTCCTGATCACGCGCGGCGATGAGGGCATGACCCTCCTGGCAGACGACACCTTCCTGCACCTCCCTACGCAGGCCAAACAGGTGTACGACGTCACGGGCGCCGGCGACACGGTGATCGGCGTGCTGACCCTCGCGCTCTGCGCGGGTGCGACGCCCGCGGTTGCCTCCCAGCTCGCAAATCTCGCCGCCGGAATCACCGTCGCCCACGTGGGCGTGTATGCGGTGAAACCCGACGAGCTCATCGAAGCCTTGTAGGATACTCCCTCGCCGTAGCGACCGGCCCGCCGGTCGCACGGTCTGCCCGGCGACGCCCCCTGCGTCATGTCCGCACCCCAGGTCACGCTCCTAGTGCCTTGCCACAACGCGGCGCGGTTCCTTCCGCGCCTCGCGGAGTGTGTGCGCGCCCAGCGGCTGCCCTTTTCGGAGGTCGTCGCCTACGACGATGGAAGCACCGACACCACGGCAGAGGTGGCGCGCGCACTCGGAATGCGGGTGATCGACGGCGGAGGCAATCGCGGCGTCGCCGTCGCCCGCAACCGTCTCGCCGCAGCCGCCGCGACCGAATGGATGCATTTTCACGATGCTGACGACCTCATGGAGCCGGACTTCAACTCGAGTCTGGCCGCGCTTTGCTCCGACGAAGTGGACGTGGTCTCGTGCGATGCCGACTGGGTCGAGGAAGACAGCCGGGCTCTCGTGCTCCGGTGGACCTACGACGCAGACGCCCTGCGCTCCCAAGCCTGCGCGCACTTGCTGCGTCATCCGCTAAGTCTGAACAACTCGGTCATTCGGCGCAGCCTCTGGTCTGCGGTCGGTGGCTGCGATGAGTCGCTGCGCATGTGGGAGGATTCGGATGTGCACGTTCGGATGGCCCACGCCGGCGCCCGGTGGCGACACGAGAGCCGGGTTTTGACGATCGCCCTGCGACGTACGGAAAGCTTCAGCCACGACTACCGGGCCAGTTGGAACTGTCGCCTCGCCACGCTGGAAGCATACAGCCTTTGGTCCGACGCCGTGAGTTACCGCGGCGACCTGGCGTTCGAAGCCGAACGGGCAGCCCGCAACCTGCTGTTCTGGGGCGACCGCCGAAGTGCCTCCCGAGCCCTTGCGCTTTGCCGATCCCACGGCGGCCGGCCACCTCTCGGAGCAAGTCCGACGGTCAGGCTGCTTGCGCGATTTCTTCCGGCTCTCTGGGTGATTTCCCTGCAGGAGGCGCGCCGGCGTCGCGTCCAAAATCGCCAGGCTGGCGCCCGGACGACCGACCGACCAACCTGAATCCGTCATGGAGCTGCTCAGAAAACTCCGTTCCCGCCTGTGCGTCGTCTGGGCAAGGGCCCACGGCGTCCGCATCGAGTCGAACTGTCTGCTGGAAAGTTCCGTCGTCCTCAGTCGTGGTTTTGCGTCGGGCCGGCAGGGAGAGATCCGTCTTCAGGCCGGGGCGCAGCTGCTCCAGGGCGCCTGCCTCGAGGCGAGGGGCGGCAGCATCGTCGTGGGGTCAAACGCATTCATCGGCCAATACGCCGTCATCTACGGCCAGGGCGGAGTGACGATCGGCGACCATGCCCTGATCTCGATGCACTGCCGCATCCTGTCGTCGAACCACGCAATCCCCGCATCCGGGGTTCCGATACGATCCCAGCCCGACACGCTCCTGCCCACCACCATCGGGACGGATGTCTGGCTGGGCGCGGGAGTGACGGTGCTCGGAGGGGTCACGATCGGCGACGGCTGCATCGTCGGAGCGGGCTCCGTGGTCTCCCGCGACCTGCCGCCCAACAGCATCGCAGTGGGTGTGCCGGCGCGAGTTGTACGAAGCCGCCCGGAATCCGGTTCGGTCTGATATCACCTACTCGTTCAAGGGGCCTCAGAGTTCCCAGGGCGGCTGCCCCACAAGCAAATCTTCCGAAAGTGTTGGACCCAAGAAACCCCAAAGCCGTCGGCGGTGCAGGCTCCAGTCGGAGCGCGTTCATAAGCGCACCCGAGGCGGAGCCGATGCCCGTGGGATGTTTTGGTATTCGTGGCGATTTTCGATCCACTGCTCGAACTTAGACATCGGATGATCCAAGTCTCGGTCATCGTTCCAACCCACGATACGCACGCCGAACGCCTGCGGCGCACGCTCGAGGGCCTTGCTGCGCAGACGCTGCCGGCGGAGGCATGGGAGCTCATTGTCGTGGACAACGCCTCGACCCCTGCGCTGACGCCCGAGATTTTCCCGCCTGCCCTTCTCGGACGCGCCCGCATCGTGGCGGAATCCCGCCTGGGGCTCAGCCAGGCCAGGGCGCGCGGATTTGCGGAGGCCCGGGGCGCCTGCATCGTCCTGGTGGACGACGACAATGTGCTCGCGGCCTCCTATCTGGAAACCGCGGTCGCGCTGCTGGAGCGCCACCCGGACACGGGTCTTGTGGGGGGTAAATCCGTGCCCGAATTCGAACGGCAGCCCGAGCCCTGGCAGGAGGAGTTCTTTCCGCTTCTTGCGCTTCGCGATCCAGGCGACAGCCCTCTACTGTCCGACACCGGGACCGTGGCCGGCGACTTCCGCGAGTATCCGCCCTACGCGCCCATCGGCGCGGGGATGGTCCTGCGCGAGGCGGTCGCAAAGGCCTGGGTTTCCCGCGGGGCATCGCCGCGTCTGTCCGACCGGCGCGGCCGGGAACTGAGTTCCGGAGGCGACAACGACATCGTCCTTTGCGGCCTCTCGGCCGGCTGGAGGGTCGGCTACTTTCCCGAGCTCAGCCTCGTTCATCTCATTCCGGCCTCGCGTCTTGAGCCGGACTACCTCGCCAGGCTGAACCGGGGTATCCAGAAATCCTGGATGCAGGTCCTGACCCTTCATGGCGCCAATCCCTGGGGCCCCCTTTCTTCCGTCGGTGCCGGGCTTCGGATCATCAAGGCCTGGTTCATGCACCGGCCCTGGAGCTCCCCCGCCGCCCGAGTCCGCTTCGCCGGCGCCCGCGGGCACTTTGAAGGGCGCGTGAGTTCCTCCTTGTGACACCCCGCACCAGAGACCTTCTCCCGCGATCGCTCCCGATCGCACTCCTTTGCCTCGGCCTCGTGATCTGCGCGTTTGCGCCGCACCTGTGGGTCATCGCAAATCACGCGCCCGCGTCGTACGAATGGTCCCGAGGGACGACATACCTGCGTCAGTGCGCACATCCCTTTGATCAATCCGTGGAACCGGCCATGCGCTGGAGGCTCCTGCCGGCGCTGGTGGCCCATGGCCTCGGTCTGAGGGGGAATGCCCCGTTCGTGATTCCCTGGCTTGGCGTGGTGGTGCTGGTGTCCTGGGTTGCCACGCGCCTGCTGGGAATCCTGGACGACTGGCGTTACGCAGTCGGAGGCACGCTGGTGCTTGCGAGCACTTCGGCCTGTCTCGTACCGATCGGATGGCTGGGCATGAACGATGCCTGGGTCTGGCTGGGGCTGCTGGTTGTCGCTTTTTCGGAATCCCGGGCCGCCCTGGTGTCCGCATGCCTGTTCGCCCCCTGGGTGGACGAACGCTTTCTCATCGGCCTCCCGCTGGCCTGGGCGGTCCGCATCGTGTCGGGCACGGAACGCCTCCCAACCGCACGAAGCCTCATTTGGCCGGTCCTGCTGGTGCTTCCCTATGCTGCCATCCGAATCGGACTGGGCGGCGCCCCGTGGGCGGAGCACGTCGAACGGTCGTTCCTCAGAGACCAGGTCCGGACCTCCATTCAATCGCTCCACTTGGCCCCGATCGCCTGGTGGATGGGCCTGCGCGTCGGCTGGGCCGCCATCGTTTATGCGATCCTCTCGTTGTGCCGGACCGATCGCTGGATCGTCTCCGCGCTCGCCGCTGCGACCGCACTGATTTCCCTTCTCCTCGCCTCGGACATGAGTCGATCGATCGCAATCCTGTGCCCGTTAGTGATGCTGGGCCTGATCGAGCTCGCACGGCGACGTCCCGCCGATGCGCCACGGATTGCCGTCTGGGCCGGGGTGATCGCCCTCCTGATCCCGGCGGCCCACGTCGTGTATCACACGATCGCTCCCATCGACAACCTCGTGTTCGAACTGGTCCGGCTGCACCGTATCCATCCCTGACGTAGAATCCATGAGCCTTCCCGATTCCCTGCGCCGACTTGGCCTCGGCCGGTTGATCTACCGGGTGTATCACCGGCCGCGGTCGGAGATTCGCGATCTCGTGCGCGCCGGCGGACCCCTGGCGATGCGGCGCACGGAAGCTGGACGGTTGGCCATGCTCGCCGCCGCGTCGGACCTCCCCACCCTGCCGCCTCCGGCCGAAGGCGTGCCGCCCGTCGAACTGCATTTGCTTACGGGACAGAGATTCTGGTACCAGACGCTGTTTTGCCTCTGGTCGTTTGCCCGGCACGCAGGTCGACCCGTCCGCCCGCACTTGTACGACGATGGCACGCTCGACGAAGCCTGCCTGACCCCCTTGCGCCGTCATTTCCCGGACCTGGCCGTGACGACCTGCCGGGAGACGCTAGAACGGCTCGACCGCGCGCTTCCACGGGACCGCTTTCCGCACCTTCGCGAACGCTGGGACAATTACCCCAATATTCGAAAACTGATCGATGTTCACCTCGAGCGCGAGGGATGGCGGCTGGTGATCGACTCGGACATGCTCTTTTTCCGGCGTCCCGGATTCCTTCTGGATTGGCTCGCCATGCCCGACCGCCCGCTTCACGGCGTCGATTGCACGGAAAGCTACGGCTATTCGCGCGGCCTGATGGAACGCCTCGCCGGCACCCGCCTCGCCCCGCTCGTCAATGTCGGCCTCTGTGGCCTGCGGAGCGACTCGATCGACTGGGACCGGCTGGAGCGATGGACGAGTTCCCTCATTCGGGAAGAGCGGACAAACTATTACCTTGAACAGGCCCTCGTCGCGATGCTCGTGGCGGGGCATTCGTGCGCCGTCGCGCCGGCCGGCGACTACCTCACGCTTCCTCCACGCAGGGAGTGCCTGGCGCCACGCGCGGTCATGCACCACTATGTGGATACGGCCAAACGCTGGTATTTCACCGAGAGCTGGAAAATCGCCATCGCGCCGAAGGCCCCTGACACGCGGTGATGATCAGGAGCCTCAAATCACACCTGCGCATCGCGGCAAGTCGCGCGGTTTCGCTGGTGCTTCGCGTTCGGGCGGAGGAACTGTCCCCCTCAACGCTGGGACGCGTGCTGGTTGTCGCCCCTCACCCGGATGACGAATCTCTCGGCTGCGGGGGAACGATCGCACGCCTGACCGGGCAGAGTGGGACCGTGCAGATTGCCATGGTCACGGACGGGCGCGCCTCACACCCGGGCCATCCCCTTCACGATCCGGACCAGATTGCGGCGATGCGCCGGGGAGAGGCGGAGCTGGCGGCGCTCCGGCTCGGCGTGCCGGCCGGTGAACTTCGATTTCTGGGCTACGAAGACGGCCGCCTCGGCGAGCTCTCGGACGCGGCCCGGGCCCGCCTCGTCGCCGACCTGGCCGACCTGATTCACGCCACGCAGCCTGACACGATCCTTGCGCCTCTCGCCCGCGATGGCAGCTCGGAGCATGACCGGGTGACCGAATGCCTGGACGAGGCCCTGCGAACCTCCTCACAGCATCCGCGCGTCCTGGAGTATCCGATTTGGGCCCGCTGGCAGGTGCGCCCCCTCGTGAAGGCCGCATTCCATTACACAGGGGTATTCGCGGTCGACATTCGCGGCGTGGAAGCGGTCAAGCGCACGGCCATCGCCGCACACGCCTCCCAGCTACTCCCGTTGCCGCCGTTCACCGAGCCCACGCTCCCGGCCGATTTCAGAAGCCTGTTCAAAGACCCCGTCGAGCTCTTCTTCGAACGCTGACCCCAAGGCTTGCGACCAATTTCATTGCCCAACCCACGCGCCGCGTACACTTCACTGCCCAGGCCGACGGCCCGCCCAACCTTCCTCCGAATTGAACCTCCCCCGGTTTAAGACCAGACCGCTCCACATCGACGAACAGACCACCGTCGCGGATCTCGCGAGGAATGTCCGGACGTTCATCGCCGATTCCAAACTGTGGCTCGGAGCCCTCCTGGGCCTGCTGGGCGCCTATTACTTTTTCACCAACCGCCTCGGAGCCTCGACCTTCATCCTTACGTCGATCGGCACCTTCCTCGTGCTGCACCTGTGGTCCGTCAAGGGGAAGGGCGTACCGCTCCTGCCCACCATGGCGATCCAGCACCTCCTGGCCTACGGAATTCCGATCATCACGGCGAAC
>JAJXYI010000309.1 GCA_021780625.1 bacterium
GGCGAGGTCGGTGCGGCGCTCGAGAAGCCGGTCGTGCGGGACCTGCTGGCGTTGATCCGCCTGCGCAACGGGCATCCGGCGTTCGACGGAGAGTTTCGCGTCCACGAGAGCCCCAACGAGGTGCTGCACGTCTCCTGGGCATTTGGCGACGATTCGATCGGACTGCGCGTCGATCTGGCGAGCAGGGATGTCGCGATCGGCGGCACGCGGGGCGGCGTCCGATTCACGCACGACCTCTTCGCCCACTGTCGCGCCTGAGTGACGGAGGTCGGAAGTCGGAGATCGGAGGTCGGAGATCGGAGGTCGGATGTCGGAGGTCGGAGGTCGGATGTCGGAGGTCAGAGGACAGAAGTCAGTTTTCTCCGCGTCTCTGCGTGAGCTTGGATCGGAGCCTTCGGTTCGTGGCTCGCCGGTCGCTTCAGGCGGTCAGTCGTTGAGGTGGACGGTCGCAGAATTCATCACGCGCGGGGCCAGGCCGAAGCCGAACTCCTCGTGGTCGAAGAAGACGGCCTTGGGCTGCTTCTCGAGCGCGCAACCCACGCGCAGCAGGTCTTCGCGGAATTCATTGGGCGACCTGCCCATGGCCTGCCGAAAGACACGGGCGAAGTAGTTGGCGCTTTGGAAGCCGCAGGCCGAGGCGATTTCCTTCACGCTGAGCCGGGTGTTTTTCAGTGCGTCGGTTGCGTTGCGGAGCCGCAGCCGGTTGATCTGCTCGACCATGCGTTCGCCGACCTGGTCCTGGAACAGCTTCGACAGGTAGCCGGGCGAGCAGCGCAGCTCGGCGGCGAGCGAGGCCACGCTCAGCTCAGGGTCGGCGAGGTTGTTTCGGATCAGCCACTGGCACCGGAACACGCGCTCGGTCTCCGAAAAGCGCTGCGGGGCCTGCTCCTCGACGAGCGCGAGCAGGACTGAGAACTCGGCGAGGAGCAGCCCGCGAATCGCCGTCGCGCTGACCTTCGGGGCGCGGAACCGCAGGTCGTCCACGCGGTTGAGGTACTCGACAAGCGTGGCGAAGAGGTCGGTCGTGAAAAAATGGATATCGTCGACCCCGGGCCGCCCGGGTTCGAGCTCGTGGGCGACATGGATCGCCACGGTCTCATTGTAGAAGCAGACGACCACGTTTTCGAAGGGCCGTTGATCGGGCCGCGCCACCTCCCCGTGAGGCACGCCACGGGGCATCACGCAGACCTCGCCGGGATGGAGTATAAAGCCCTGGTCGGGGTGGAGGAACTCGGTCGTGCCCGTTCGCTGGACGAAGAGCTCGGGCTTGAAGTGGTAGGCCATGCCGGGGTGTTTCGAATACAGGTCCTTCGTCTGGGGGACCCGGATGCGGCAGCGGCCGGCCTCGAGTGCGGCGATCTGGGCTCGAAACGTATCCGAAAACAGCCGGCGAGTGTCGTCGCTGCGGGTGCGTGGGGTGGGACTGAAGGTGTTCATCGCGGGGGTGGGGGACGAATCCGGGATGAAAGCTAGCCGGATCGGGGCTTTTATGCAAAGTTCCGGAACATGGCTCGGCGGTAAATGCTAGCAACTGTGCTTTTTTATCCGCGGCGCCGCTTACGGCGGGGGGGCTCCCCGGCAGACTTCAACGCAAACTGGGACAAGAAGCATCGCATGGACTCGATCATCTGCTTTGGGGAAATCCTGTGGGACGTGCTTCCGTCGGGCCGATATCCCGGCGGGGCGCCCTTCAACGTCGCGTATCATCTTCACCGCCTGGGGGCGCGGGTGGTGCTGGCGTCGGCCGTGGGCAGCGACGGGTTGGGGCGGGAACTGCTCGAGCGGCTGGCCGCGTGGGGCATCGACACGGGGTCGGTGACCCTCTCCACGACGCTGCCCACGGGCACCGTCGAGGCGACGCTGGGCGCGACGGGCGATGCGCGCTACCGCATCGCGGCACCGGTCGCCTGGGATGCGATCGCGGTGGACGGCGAGCTTTTGAGCGAAGCCGGCCGGGCGAAGGCCGTGGTGTTCGGCTCGCTCGCGTTGCGCGAGGAGCACAACCGCGGCGCGCTCGAATCCCTGCTGGATTCGGCGAGTTCCTCCACCTGGCGCGTCTTCGACGTGAACCTGCGCGCTCCGCACGACGACCTCGCGCTGGTGGGCCGCTACGCGCAGCGGGTGGACTTGTTGAAGCTCAATTCCGCCGAGGCTGCGCGCATTGCGGAGGGGGCCGTTGAACAGCCTGGCCTGGAGGAGGAGCACGCGCGGGTTCTTGCCTCGCGCACCGGGGCGCGCTGCGTGTGCGTCACCGCCGGTGAACGCGGGGCGGGCCTCCTGCGCGACGGCCACTGGTCGTGGGAGCCGGGGCGGCGCGTGCAGGTGGTGGACACCGTGGGCGCGGGCGACGCGTTCCTCGCGCGCCTGCTTCGGGGGCTGGTCGTGGGCGAGGGGTCCGCAAGTGCACTGACCGGCGCCTGCAGGCTCGGCGAATGGGTGGCTTCGCACCAGGGGGCCACGCCCGACTATGACGCCAGCGCGCCGATCGGGACCGCCTGAACGGCTTTTTGCTAGGCTTCGTGGGTAATGATCCGCCCGCGAAGTTGCCGTGGGCGGATTGAATCGCAGGCTAACCCGCACTCTCACCCCGAATGTCGCGCCCCAAGCCCCGCCTCTCGTTCTGGCAGATCCTGAACATGAATATCGGATTCTTCGGAATCCAGTACTCGTTCGGACTCCAGCAGAGCAACATGAGCCCGATTTACCGCTTCCTGGGCGCGCACGAGTCGTCGTTGCCGTACCTGTGGCTGGCGGGTCCGATGACGGGCCTGATCGTGCAGCCGATCATCGGGGCGATGAGCGACCGGACCCTTGGGCGGTGGGGGCGGCGTACGCCGTACTTTTTGGTCGGCGCGGTGCTGTGCAGCATCGCGCTGTTTTTCATGCCGTATAGCCGCGCTCTGTGGATGGCGGCGGGCCTGCTCTGGATCCTCGACGCCGCGAACAACATCACCATGGAGCCCTACCGGGCATTCGTGAGCGACAAGCTCGACACCTCCCAGCATTCGCTCGGTTTTCTGACGCAGAGCGCTTTCACGGGCCTGGGACAGACGCTGTCGTACCTGACGCCGTCCATCCTCATCGCGTTCGGGATGAACGCCGACCGGGTTAACGCCCACAACATTCCGCTGGTCACGGTGGCGGCGTTCGGCATAGGCAGCGTTTTCTCGATCTCAACGGTGCTATGGTCCGTGAAGACGACGAAGGAGAACCCGCTCACGCCTGAGGAGCGGGCGGCCATCGAGAGCGAGCCATCGGGCTGGCTTCACACACTGGGCGAGGTCTGGATCGCGGTTCGTGAGATGCCGCTGACCATGCGCCAGCTTTCGCTGGTGATGCTGTTTCAGTGGTATGCGATGTTCTGTTACTGGGAGTACGTGGTGCTCTCGCTCTCGAAGACGCTCTTCGGAACCACCGATGCGGCTTCCGCGGCGTTTCGCCATGCGGACCTCGTGAACGGCCAGATAGGCGGTTTTTACAACGCCATTGCCTGCATCGGCGGTTTTGCGATGGTGCCCTTCACGCGCCGATTTGGCCCGCACCGCATGCACTCGGTGAGCCTGGTCCTCGCGGGGGCGGGCATGCTCGCCATGCCGCTGCTGCACAGCGAGGCGTTGCTCTTCATCCCGATGGTCGGCGTCGGTCTCGGCTGGGCCAGCATGATGGGCAATCCGTACATCATGCTCGCGGGCAGCATTCCGTCGCACCGCACGGGGGTGTACATGGGGATATTCAACATGTTCATCGTGATCCCCATGATGATCCAGATCTTCACCCTGCCGCTCTTCTACGACTCGTGGCTGTCGGGCAACCCGGAGAACGTCATCCGGCTGGCAGGCGCACTGCTGGTCGCGGCCGCGGTGGCGGTGCTCTTCGTGCGCACGGGCCTGCCTGCGCCTGAACCTGCGCCGGTGAAAGGGTGAGGCGAGCGCTGCGCGGAATTTGCCTCGTCGCAGGATGCGGTCGCGGCTTTAAGTCTGCGCCATGGGCGCCGTCCGCAGTATCAGGTTTCTCGCGATGGGATCCGAGTGCGCGCTGCATCTCTACGACGGCGGCGAGGAGGCGGAGCTGGCGGCGGTCGACGAGGTGCTCCGTATCGAGCGGCGCTTCTCGCGCTATCGGCCAGACAGCCTGGTGTCCGAGATCAATCGCGCCGCAGCGGAGGGCCGGGCAGTCGAGTTGGATCCCGAGGCCTCGCGATTGCTCGACTACGCCTTTGCCTGCCGCGCGAAGAGCGATGGCCTGTTCGACCTCACCACCGGCATCCTGCGCCGCGCCTGGAATTTCAACGAGGCACGTCTGCCGTCGGACGACGAGATTGGTCGCCTGTTGCCGTATGTCGGCATGGACAAGCTCCGCTGGGAGCCTCCTGTGCTTTCGTTTCCCGTTCCGGGAGTCGAACTGGACTTCGGTGGAATCGGCAAGGAATACGCCGCCGACCGGGCCGCAGCGATTTGCCGCGAGCGCGGGGTCCGACACGGACTCGTGGATCTGGGCGGCGATCTTTGCGTCGTCGGACCACCGCCGGACTGCGGCTCGTGGTCGGTGCGGATCAGGCATCCAAGAATCCACGACCGGCCGCTTGCGATGGTAGCTCTCGAGCGCGGCGGACTCGCCACGAGTGGAGATTACGAGCGTTACATCGAGGTTGGGGGGAACAGGTACTGCCACATTCTCAATCCCGCGACCGGCTGGCCCGCACGCGGATTGAGATCGGCCAGTGCCGTCGCAGGAACCTGCCTGGTGGCGGGTTCGCTCACCACCATCGCAATGCTCAAGGCTGCCGAAGGAGCGTCCTGGCTCGAGAGTCTGGGTCTGCCCTGCCTGTGGGTCGACGATGCTGGCATGCCCGGCGGAAGCCTGCCGATATCGCCCGAATTCGCGCCCCCGCCCGATCCAAGGCCCACCGTTTAGGCGAGCGTGTTCAGGTTGCTGCCGACGCTTCCATCCACCTGCGACGCGCCCGGCGTGCCGAGAGCATCGAGAGCCGACAGACTCTGGTCCAAGGTCTGGGTCGCCGAAACGGACGCATGGTGGTGGTGGTGACCGCCTCGATGGTGTCCGCGAAGCTGTTTCATCATGGTGGTCATCGACTTCACGAAATCCTGCTTGGAGACGCTGCCCGTGCCGTTCGGATCGAGCTTCGCCCAGATCGCATCCGCTCCTTGGGACTGGAAGTTGGCAGGCGGATTCATCGACTTGAACGCCTGCTCGAACTGGGACTTCGTGATCGACCCGGTGTCTGCGGTGTCGATCTGGCCGAACAGGGTGCTCATCTTCTGATCAGGCGGCATCGCCATGCTCGCACCGGACCAGATTTCGGGGGTGTTCAGCGTATTGGAACCGGAGATGGGAAGGCTCATGATTTAATGGGGAGCAACCAGGTGGGATCAGGCCCTATTATCGGATGGCGAAGCCCATGCTTGAGCGCGAGATCGGGTTTCCCCCCTGGCATGTTTATATCTGGTTTATACAAAACAGATAGCAGACATCTATTGGTCGGCCTAATGCATGAGTGACAAGGCCGCTGGGCGGGGGAGTTTAGTCTGGTTGAGCAGGGCGAGGGGGGCATCGTGGGGGCATCCCCCATGAAACGACAGACTGCGATCCTGACCCTCGCCGTGCTGGCTTGCACGGCCGTCCCTGTATTCGCCGGGCCCGTGCCTGAGCGCGCGACGTTCAACAGCGCGGGTGCGCTGACCTCGCTGATCACCGACGGCATGCAGCTGCCCCTGACGGGCGAGCTGGTCGTGACCTTTGACGGCGGCGTGCGCCAGACCCTCCAACCCGCGGACCAGCGTTCGCCGATCACCCGCGAGGGCGAGACGCTTCACTGGAAGGGAGTGTCCACCTTTCCGAACGGCGGCCAGGCCCAGTTCGACGCAGCCTGGGCGGTTGCGCCGACCGGCACGGTGTCGGTCGACGCCACGGCGTTGTCCGGCGCTCCCGCACTGCCCGGTGCGCCGGCCCACCGCTGGCCGCTCCAGGTGCGCACGGTGGAGTACGACATCGATCTGCCGCGCGCGACCTTCAAGGGATGGAGCTACGGCGGGCAGGGGGCGACGCTCCCCGCCGTTCACCCGGCGAATCCGGAATTTTACCGCGCGAAGACCGACCGTATCCAGTTTGTCGATCCGGCGCGGAACCGCACCCTGACGCTGGTGCTCGACCAGGCGCGCGACCTCAGCGTGACCGACCTGTGGGAGGGCGACACGCGGGCCTATCGTATCCGGATCCGCCTGGGTGGCGGCGAATGGGCGCCGGGCGATGCGTTGAAGCTCGGACTCGAGTTTTCGTTCACCGGCCGGGGCAGCGCGCCTGACGCGCACGTGA
>JAJXYI010000149.1 GCA_021780625.1 bacterium
ACGCCGGGCAGATGCTGCTGGAGCGACTCGATGATGTGCTCATAGCCGTTCGTGTAGGTGTCGAAGATCTTCTGATCGAAGGGCCGGTAGCGGGCGTCGTTCATGCCGAGCATGATGGTCACGACGTTCGGTTTGAACGGGAACACGTCGCGCTCGAGGCGGGTGTCGATTCCGCCCGCCCAACCGCCGGTGACCTTGTCGCCGCCCACGCCGGAATTGACGAACTCGACCTTGAGTCCGGGGTAGCGCGTGCGCACGAACGCCTCGACGTCCATGCCGTAGAACCGCTGCTCCGTGATGCTGTCGCCGTAAAAGCACACCCGGTCGCCTGGCTTCAGGGCGAACTGGGTCGATTGTGCGGCTTTGGCTTGTGGCGCGAGAACCGCCGCGAAAAGGCCTAGCGCCAGGGCTATGCCTGACGCGAGCCTGGGACTGCGGATCGATTGGAGGTTGGGCAACTGGGTTTTCATCGACGGAAACGGTGTGCGCTTTTCCCAAGGTCGCAAGATGGAGGATACGTCGATTCAGTGGGGCTAGGCATCCCGCGCCTTCCGGACTTGCCGAGAAATCGTGATCACAGGCTCGCAGTGCCCGGGCTCGTGGTTAGGGTTCCAGCGGCCCTCTACGCAGGGCGGCCCCGGCTACCCACTCTCCATATCCACCCCATGAGTACAAGCGAATCGCTGGATGATATCGTGATCGAGCCCAGGGTGGTCCGCTGGACAAGACTTACGTTCACAGCGGGCCTGCTCTTCTGGCCATTCTTTCTACTGGCTCTAACCTTCATGATGGGACCTCCGGCGGGGACGGGAGCCGCAATGACGGAGCGCCGGGTCCTGGATGCCTGCGTTTGGCTCTATCCGGTCGCGGTCGTCGCAGCTTGGTCGCTTTCAAAGCGTGCTATTCGGGCCGGCCAGTCCGACCCGGTTTGCCTACTGCCATGGCTCCTGCCCGCCGTGCTCTTTGCGTATTGGCTGGTCTATTTCACGCTCTGAGGACGTCCGCCGCGGCTGTGATGCCGGACTGCACGTGGGCCGCGGGTTTGCTCGGAGCCGGACGTTCTCAAGTTAGAATGAGCACCCTCTCGATTGTCGGTGCATGCGGGGCGCATGATTGGGGAACGGTCTTTCTCCGTTTCCCCATGAAGCTCCTCACCGCCTTCCTGCCTCGCACATTCCGGCTGCTTGCCGGTCTCGTGGTGGTCTCCGCATTCACCGCGCTTGCCGGCGCCTATCCGTCGGGCGGTCCCTATGGTCCGCAGGCCTGCGACTATCCGCTGCCCAAGGTGAGTGGGCGCATTTACTTCGTCTCGCCCGAAGGCCGCGCCGGCGCTTCCGGAGCGACGCTCGCGGAGCCCACCTCCCTGGCATCGGCCATCGACCGCGTCGTCACCGGGGATGCGATCGTGATGCGGGGTGGTGTGTACCGCACGGGCGATCTGGAGGTGAACCAGGGCATCCTGATTCAGGCCTACGGACGGGAGCATCCCGTGATCAACGGGAGCCTCGTGGCGAAGGATTGGATCCGCCAGAAGAACGGCCTCTGGCGCACGAAGTGGCCGCATCTCTTTCCTGGCAAGCCCGCCGACTGGTGGAGGCGTGGAAGCGTCGGGCGCCTCACGCCGCCCTATCGATTCAACATGGATACCGTCTTTGTCGACGGCCAGCCGCTGCACTCGGTGGGCTGGGAGGGCGAGTTGGACAGCCACAGTTTCGCCATCGATTACGACTCGGGCACTGTGTACATCGACGTCGATCCCACGAAGCACGTCGTTGAAATCACAGCGCACGATGGTGGACTCATACGCACCATCAAGCCCTGCCATGGCAAGGTGTCCGATGGAAGGGGCCTGCGAATCCGCGGAGTTTCCTTCACCCAGTTCGCATATCGGGCGCTGGAGATCGAGGGGCACGAACCCGAGGGCAAGGCGGATCCGTCGACCTACGGAAAGGACGTCGTCGGCTCGCTGCTCGAGAACGTTTCCATCACGAAGTGCTCGCGCGTCGGCGCCTATCTGCGCGGCGACGACCTCGTCGTTCGGAACTGTCTGGTCAGCGACACGACGACCGAAGGCCTCTACGTCCTCGCGTCCAGCAACTGCCTGATCGAGCGAAACATCGTTCGTCGCAACAACGTCGACGACATGCAGGGGTATTTCCCCTGCGCGATCAAGATCTTCAATCAGACGCACAACGTCGTCTGTCGCGACAATCTGATCATCGACCAGCGTCACTCGAACGGCATCTGGTACGACGTGGGCAACGTCGACGCCGTCGTGGTCGACAACTGGTTCGAAGGAGCGATGACCGGCTTCTTCTTCGAGATTTCCAAGGGGGCGATTTGCGCGGGTAACGTGTTCGTGGACTGCGACGAGGGCGTGAAGGTGCTCAACAGCTGTCGGGTGCAAGTTTATCAGAACACGTTCGTCAACAGCCCCGCCACTTTCGAGCGCACGGAACGCAGCGCAGTGGGCGACCATTTCGGCTGGCATCCCAGCACCGGCCCGGACGTCGACCAGCGCGTGGGGCATGTGTTCGTGGGCAACCTCATGGTGACGCGGCCCCCGTTTGAAGACGCGATCCTGCGGATACGCCAGTCGCCCGTGGTCAACGCGCGGCTGCGCGACCAGCAGATGAAACGGGTGGATGGGAATCTCTACGTCCGGGAGGGTGCGCCTCTGAAGGCTGCGTTCGAATGGGGACCGGCCGAGGGAGAGAATGTCTCGATTCCGTACGCCTCCTTGAGCGCGCTGCGCGCTGCGCACCCGGAGTTCGAACAGCACGGTCAATGGCTCGAACTGGAGTCGGGCTGTTTTCTTCGTTCGTGGGAACTGAAAGACTATCGCCCGCTCGCGGGGCTGATGCCCGAGGCGATGACCCATCATCCCGCCGATTTCCTCCCGAAGCAGGCGCTATCACTCCTCGGGCTCGCGACTTCGGACGGCCTGTGTCCGGGGGCATACCCGGTCGCTCGATGAGCGTCGGTTGACACGCTTGGTGCTCTGGCGTCGACGGTTCAGTTCGAGCTCGTCGACGCCGCGGAACCGGGGAGGAGGTCGACGTTCCTGATCTCGAAAGTCTGGACAGATTTCGCGGGAGTCGAACACGTGAAGCATTTGCGCGAGAGGATCACGTCATCGTGTCGCACATACAGTTCACCGCCATCCGTCGTCGTGAGCCATCGGATGACCGGGCCGGCGGCCGCCGCGAAGCGGGTCAGGTCGTAGGTGACGGACCGCGCGGCACCCGGATTTTCGGTCACGATGATGAGTTTCCCTTCTCGTGCGTCGTAGGCTGCCACCGAATTGGGGTCGCCGCTGTCCAGGATCGTCATCCCGCTCCGGATATGGCGGCAGTATTGGGCGAGGACATAGTACTTGGGATTTGCGGGGCCGATCCAACGGTCGCCCGGATTTGACTGCACGAGGCCCCAGCCACCGCTGTCGAGCGCCTGCCAGTAGCACCAGGCGGTCATGTGCAGCTCGTGGAAATCGCGATCGAGGTTTGCGGCCATCGTCATCCCGGAGCCGTCCTTGTCGCCGTATTCGGAATTCCACAACTTCTTGCCCGCGACCGCAGCGTGGAGCGCGGAGCGCGGGCCGGCGTCATATTGGTAACCGTGAACATTGACGCGTCCAATTTCGGCGCGCGTGGCGGCGTTGAAGCTGTTCAAGGTGTCGAGGGCCTGCTGATAGAACGATTCGTCGGAGGCGGAGACAACCGTGGTGGCCAGTCCCCGGCGTGAGAGCTCTGAGTGCAGGTCTGCGATGAGCTTCGCCTGCAGTTCCGGCGAGAAGTGGCAGCCCTCCTGGGTGCCCGCGGCCTTCCACCAGTTGGCCGTGGGTTCATTGAAGGGTTCGACGCTGGTGAAGGTGATTCCCCAGTCATCCCGCGCGTGCTGGGCGATGGTGGCAAGGTAGAGTGCGTGCTCATGTTCGAAGGCAGGTGCGAGATTGTCATCGGTGCCTTTGGCGGAGCCGGACGGGTTGTGGTTGGCGCACATCCACCACATCGGGGAGTTTGAAAAGAGTTCGAAACGGTCGGCGCCCCGGTCGCGAGCCTTCAACAGCATGGCGCGTTGGTTGGCATCCGCGTTCCAGTTCCACGCGGGCGACGCCGGGTCGGAATCGCCTCCATCGGTCCAGTATCCGTCGATCTGGCGAAAGGCTGGGATGTGGGGGGAGACGACCATCGTCGCGCCATCAACCGCATTCGGGCTGCAGGCACCCGCATTGTAGCGGACGATGTTAAGACCGAGCCCGGGAAGCGTCGCGTTGGCTTCCTTGAGGTAGGTTGGTTTCAGGGTGAAGATCAGGTCGGCAAGGTCGTCGCGCTGGCCGAAGACATTGGCCCACCAGCACAGCGAGACGCCCCATCCCTCCCAGATGCCCCAATTGCTTTGGGGATTCACGACCGCGGTTACATCGGCGCGCCCGATGGACGCAGCAAGCAACGCGACGACTGCCGCCAATAGCCGAAGTACGGCCTTGGGACGGCGGGGCGGGGCGGCCAGGGGAGCGGAGAGGGGATTCTCAAGCGACATGGCGAATGCGCTGGCGGCAGAGCAGCGGCGCGCATTCCGGACATAACGCGATCGCTGGGAAATGCGACCAGGATCCGCCCGTACAAGAGCCTGTTTCGCCTTGGATAGTAATGTGACACCCGCGGCGGACCCTGCTTGGAAAATCAACCTAAACTCGGCGATTGAATGGAACAGAAGGGAACGAAGAACAAATTGCTCACCACAGAATTGAAATCGTTGATTGTTTCACCGTTTGGGTGAGTCGTTTTTGGCTCGGTGATTTCGTTCAATCTCTTGGCTCGCGGCATTCTTGGTTGTCTTCGTTTCCTTCTGTTAACTGCGTTTCTTAAAATGAAACAGGCGCGGGGCCGAAGCCGCCGCGCCTGTCGAAAACGTAGCCGTGAGAGGGACGCTCAGGTCCGGCTCAGGCCGAGCAGGAACTCCGCGTTGGTCCTGGTCTTCTTGAGCCGCTGGATCAGCATGTCCATCGACTCGATCGGTCCGAGACCCTGCATCGCGCGGCGCAGTGAATAGATCCGCTGGAGCTCCTCAGGATGGTAAATGAGCTCCTCCTTGCGGGTGCCGGAGCGGTCGATGTTGATCGCCGGGAAAATGCGCTTGTCGGAGAGGCCGCGGTCGAGGTGCAGCTCCATGTTGCCGGTGCCCTTGAACTCCTCGAAGATCACCTCGTCCATGCGGCTGCCGGTGTCGATGAGGGCGGTGCCCAGGATCGTGAGACTTCCTGCGCCCTCGATGTTGCGTGCTGCACCGAAGAAACGCTTCGGCTTCTGAAGCGCCGTGGCCTCGATGCCGCCAGACATGATCTTGCCCGAGTTGGAGGCGAGCGCGTTGTAGGCGCGCGCCAGGCGGGTGATCGAATCGAGCAGGATGATCACGTGCTTTCCCATCTCGACGAGCCGCTTGGCCTTCTCGCTCACCATCTCGGCGGCATGCACGTGGTTTTCGGGCATTTCGTCGAAGGTGGAGGAGATGACCTCGCCCTTGGTATGACGCTTGAAGTCGGTGACCTCCTCGGGGCGCTCGTCGACCAGCAGGATGAGGAGGGTGGCCTCGGGGAAGTTCGTCGAGATCGAGTTGGCGATATTGTGCAGCAGGACAGTCTTGCCGGTGCGTGGAGGAGCGACGATGAGACCGCGCTGGCCAAAGCCGATCGGCGTCAGAATATCCACGGCGCGCATGGAAACGTCCTTCACGTGGACCTCGGGAGCCTCCACGTGGATTCGGTTGAGCGGGTAATAGGGGATGAGCTCCTCGAAGGGAGTGATCTTGGCGAGGTTCGCCGGATTGTCACCCATCGCGGATTCTATCTTCACCGTCGCGGCGCAGCGTTCGCCCTCGCGCGGGGCCTGGGCGACGACCGTGAGCTCGTGACCGCGCTTCAGGCCGTAGCGCTTGATCAGGGACTCCGGCACATAGGTATTTTCCGGATACAGGCGGTAGTTGACATGCCTGTGGACGATGAAGCCGTAACCGCGATCGTTCAGATCGAGCCAGCCGCGATCGGTCAGCAGGCGCTTCCCGGCGGCGGCAGCGGTAAGAATCTTCTCGAGCAGCATGCGGCGAGGTGGCGGTGCGCCTTCGAGCGGCAGACCGAGACTGCGGGCGATGGCGACGAGATCGCCGACGGGTTTGGCGTAAAGATCGTTGAGCGCGATCGGGGCCCCCTGGGCCTGGCTGGCGAGCTCGGCCGCCTGGGTGTCGAGCGCGGCCACGTCAGCGAAGCGGCCCGCGTCGGGCAGGTCACCGAACTGCTGCGAGTAGCTGGGAGGAG
>JAJXYI010000234.1 GCA_021780625.1 bacterium
GCACCTGGTCCAAGGCAGCCGACCTGGCGCGCCACGCCGTCCTGCCCCTGTGCTGCTACCTGATCGGGAGTTTCGCCTTCGTGACGCTGCTGATGAAGAACCACCTGATGGACGCGCTGGCCGCCGACTACATGCGCACCGCCGTGGCTAAGGGAGCCTCCTACCGCAGGGCCGTCCTCAGGCACGCCCTGCGCAACTCTCTCATCCCGATCGCCACCAACTTCGGCCAAAACATCACCCTGCTCGTCTTCGGCTCCTTCCTGATCGAATCGATTTTCGACATCAACGGTTTCGGCCTGCTCGGTTACACCTCTACGCTGGACCGCGATTATCCCGTGGTCATGGGAGTGCTCCTGGTCTCGTCCTTGCTACTGCTCGTGGGCAACATCATCTCGGACGTCCTCGTCGCCCTGGTCGACCCGCGCATCCGTTTCTCCTGACCCCGTCCCGACGTGCGTCTCCCACTCAACCCCCTCACCCGGCGCAAACTGCAGCGTTTTCGTTCGATCAAGAGGGGTTATTATTCGTTTCTTCTCCTGTCTCTGCTCCTGCTCGCCGCCGCCTTCGGCGAGCTCCTGGTGAACAGCCGCGCGCTGATCGTGCACTATCAGGGGCACACCTATTTTCCGACCTACACCGCCTTTCATCCCGGCACCGACTTCGGCGAGTCCTCCTCCTACGAGGTCAATTACCGCAAGCTCGCGCAGAAATTCGCCCGCGAGCACAGCGGCAACTGGGTGCTGATGCCCCCCGTGCCCTACGACCCGTTCGAGAACGACTTTCGCGCCGGGGTGTACCCGCCCACCGCCCCCTCCTGGAAGGAACGGCATTTCCTGGGCACCGACACCACGGGACGCGACGTGCTGGCGCGGCTGTTCTACGGCTTCCGCACCGCGATGATCTTCTCCCTGCTGTACATGGTCTTCGTCTACCTGCTCGGCATCTCGATCGGCTGCACCATGGGTTACTTCGGCGGCACCTTCGACCTGCTCACCCAGCGCCTCGTCGAGATCTGGTCCAACATCCCCTTCCTCTACGTCGTCATCATCGTCGCTTCCATCGTCACACCAAACTTGGGCTGGCTGTTGGCAATCGTCGTGCTCTTTTCCTGGACGGGCATGACCTACTACATGCGCACGGCGACCTATAAGGAGAAGGCGCGCGATTATGTGTCCGCGGCCCAGGTGCTCGGCGCCGGCACGGGGCGGATCATCTTCAAGCACATCCTGCCCAATACGCTCTCCACCCTCGTCACTTTCATCCCCTTCACCCTGGCCAGCGCGATCACGCTGCTCACCGCGCTCGATTTCCTCGGCTTCGGCCTGCCACCGCCCACCCCGAGTTGGGGAGAGCTCCTCCACCAGGGCACCGCCAATCTCGACGCCCCCTGGATCGTCGCCTCCGCCTTCTTCGCCCTGGTCGTCGTGCTCAGCCTCGTCACCTTCATCGGCGAGGCCGTGCGCGAAGCCTTCGATCCGAAAAAATTCACCGTCTACAAATGACTCATCCGCTCCGTCTCCGCCCGCTTGCCCTCGCCCTGGCCTCCCTCGGCGCCCTCCTCCTCGTCTCCGGCTGCGGCAAGAAGAAGGCCGCCGTCGAGCGCAACGTCGTCCCGGTCGCCGACGCCTACTACAAGGCCAACCCGAAGTTCTTCATCTTCGCGAAACCCTCCGACCTTCCAAAGAACCTCGTCTGGCACGACGGCCACGACGTGCCCACCTTCGCCGACGCCGACGCGAAACGCGGCGGAACGCTGCACGCAAGCATCCCCGATTTCCCGCGCACCCTGCGCTACGTCGGCCCCGACGCCAACGGCGCATTCCGTCCCTACATTCTCGACGACAACGAGCTGACGCTCCTCGGGCGGCAGCCGAACACCGGCCAGTACTACCCGAGCCTCGCGAAGGAATGGGCCTTCGATCCGGACGGTCGCACGATGTACTTCAAGCTCGATCCCGACGCGCGCTTCAGCGATGGCACCCCGGTCACCGCCGACGACTTCCTGTTCGCGTTCTATTTCTACCAATCGAAGTACATCGTCGAGCCCTGGTCCAACAACTTCTACACGGTCAACTTCTCCCGGATCATCCGCTACGACGCCCACACCCTCGCGGTGTCCTGGAAGGAGAAGAAGCCCGCCCTCGCCTTCTGGCTGGGCTCGCTCAATCCGGTCGACGAACATTTCTATAAGGATTTCGGCAAGGACTACGTCCAGCGCTATCAGTGGAAATTCGAGCCGACCACCGGGCCCTACATGGTGCAGCCCGATGACGTGCACATGGGCACGTCCATCGACCTCACCCACGTCAAAAACTGGTGGGCCAGCGACAAGCCCTTCTTCCGGCACCGCTACAATTTCGACCGCATCCACTTCCAGGTCATCCGCGATCCCAACAAGGCCTTCGAGGCCTTCAAACGCGGAGATCTCGACTCGTTCAGCCTCACACAACCGCAGTACTGGTACGAGAAGCTGCCCGACTCGGACCCGCTGGTGCAGGACGGCTACATTCACAAGATCACCTTTTACAACGAGATTCCCTGCCCGAGCTACGGCCTCTACCTCAACGAAGCCATGCCGCTGCTCAACAACCGCGACATCCGCGTCGGCATCAACTACGCCACCGACTTCGATCTGGTCGACAAGCAGTACTTCCACGGCGACTACGTGCGGATGCAGACCTCCGCCGACGGCTTCGCGCAGGTCCCCTTCCCGGGCATCCACGCCCGTCCCTTCTCGATCCCCAAGGCCCTGGAGTATTTCGCCAAGGCAGGTTTCACCCGCCGCGGTCCCGACGGAATCCTCGTGAACGCACAGGGCCAGCGCCTCTCGTTCACGATCACCTGCGGCGACGCCCCGCTCAAGGACGTGCTGACGATCCTCAAGCAGCAGGCCGCCAAGGCGGGCCTCGAGTTCAACATCGAGATGCTCGACGAGACCACCGCCTGGAAGAAGATGATGGAAAAGCACCATCAGATCGCCTTCGTCGCCTTCAACGTCGCGGTCGAGCCCTACCCGCGTTACTGGGAGACCTTCGACTCGGTCAACGCCCACAAGGCCCAGACCAATAATCTCACGAACACCGACATCCCGGCCATGGACAAGCTGATCGACGCCTACGATCACGCCACGTCCATGGACGAGATCCGCATGCTGGCGAGGAAGCTCGAGCTGATGGTCCATCACGACGCATCCTTTGTACCCGGTTTCAAGATACCGTTCTACCGCGTCGGCACCTGGCGCTGGATCCGCTGGCCGAAGGATTTCAATGTCCGCTTCAGCCAGTACGCCGGCCAATATGGCCTGGACTGGATCGATCCGCAGATGAAAAAGGAGACCCTCTCCGCACGCTCGGCCGGAAAGACCTTCCCGCCCGTCATCAAGGTCTACGACCAATGGAAGAAGAAGGACGACTGACCGTGCCCGCGCCCTCCATGAGCGATCCCCTTCTGAGCGTGCAGGACCTCGCCGTCGGCTTCGAGACCGACGACGGCCTCGTGCGCGCCGTCGACCGCATCAGCTTCGAAGTCACGCCGGGCCGCACGCTCGGCATCGTCGGCGAATCCGGCTGCGGCAAGAGCGTCACCGCCCTTTCACTCATGCGCCTGCTGCCCCAGCCCATGGGCCGCGTGCTGGAAGGCAGGATCGTCTTTCAGGGCCGCGACCTGCTGGCCCTCCCACTCGAGCAGATGCACGCCGTGCGCGGCGCCCAGATCGGCATGGTATTCCAGGAGCCGATGAGCGCCCTCAATCCGGTCATGCCGATCGGCAAACAACTCTCGGAGGTGCTGCTGCTCCACGGCAAGACCACCAAGGCCGACGCTCTGAAGCGCTCGGTCGACATCCTCGCCAAGGTCGGCATCCCCTCCCCTGAAGTCCGGATTGGCGAATATCCCCACCAGCTCTCCGGCGGCATGCGCCAGCGCGTCGTCATCGCAATGGCTCTCGCCTGCCGCCCCGCCCTCCTGATCGCCGACGAGCCCACCACCGCCCTCGATGTGACGATCCAGGCTCAGATTCTCACCCTGATCCAGGACCTCCAAAAGGAAATGGGCATGGCCGTGATCCTCATCACCCATGATCTCGGCGTGATCGCCGAGACCTGCGACGACGTGATCGTGATGTACGCGGGCCGCGTGGCCGAACAGGGCGCCGTCGCCGACATCTTCGAGCATCCGACCCATCCGTACACCCGCGGCCTGCTGGCCTCGATCCCGCGTCTGACGGGTCACCGCAAGACGCGCCTGAACACGATCGAGGGTCTCGTGCCCGGCCTGCGCGACATGCCCGCCGGCTGCCGCTTCGCCAACCGATGCCCCCATGCGCAGCCTCGCTGCTCCGAGGCCGTCCCCCCGCTCGAATCCGTCGGCCCCGGCCACGACGTCAGTTGCCTGCGCTGGCGCGAATTGCCCGCCTTCTCCGCTTCCTGATGTCAGACCAACCGACACCCCTGCTCGAAGTGCGCGACCTGCGCACCCACTTCCCCGTGAAGGGCGGCGTGTTCATGCGCGCCGTCGCCAGCTGCAAGGCCGTCGACGGCGTCAGCTTCCAGCTCCTTCCCGGCGAGACGCTCGGCTTGGTCGGCGAATCCGGCTGCGGCAAATCGACCCTGGGCAAGACGATCGCGCGCCTGATCCGCCCGACCGCGGGCCAGGTGCTGTTCGAGGGCGCCGATCTGGCCCCGCTCTCCCGGAGCCAGCTGAAGCCTATCCGCCGCCACCTACAGATGGTGTTTCAGGATCCGGTGGAATCGCTGAACGCGCGCCACACCGTCGGCGCCCTGGTCGAGGAGCCCCTCATCATTCACAACCTCGGTTCCGCGGCGGAACGCCAGCAGCGGGTCGAGGAGCTGCTCGCCAAGGTCGGGCTGCCCAGGGACGCAGCCCGGCGCTACCCCTTCGAATTCTCCGGTGGCCAGCGCCAACGCATCGGCATCGCCCGCGCGATCGCACTCAACCCGCGCCTGGTCATTTGCGACGAGCCGGTGTCGGCCCTCGACGTCTCGATCCAAAGCCAGATCCTCAACCTCCTGCTCGACCTGCAGCGCGACCTGGGCCTCTCCTACCTCTTCATCGCGCACAATCTCGCGGTCGTGAAACACATCTCCGACCGCATCGCCGTGATGTACCTCGGACGCATCGTGGAGCTCGCGGACGCCGACGAGTTGTACGCGAATCCGTGCCACCCGTACACGCGCGCCCTCATCGCGGCGATTCCCGAGCCCGACCCGCGCCGCGCCCGCAAACGCACAGTCATCCAGGGCGACCTTCCCTCCCCGATCAACCCGCCCCCCGGCTGCCCCTTTCACCCCCGCTGCCCCCACGCCACCGACCGGTGTAAAACCGAGGTCCCCTCGCTGCGCACCGTCTCAGAGCCAGGGAAGCCGTTGCACACAGTGTCGTGTCACTACGATCTGTAGTTAAACCACGGACACGAAGGGCACGCAGAGAGGCGGTTGAGGGAGAGCGCTGATCCCCTTCAGTGACGCCACAGTGCATCATACGCCGACCGCAAATATCCAGGTTTGACCCCTCGAGATCGCCCGACTCCGCTTGTCCTTTCCGGCCCAGCCTCCGCCGCGCATCCGCGCTCAACCAGCAGCCTCCCTATCGATGCGGGCCCGACTTTTGCCATCCTCGGACGGAGCATCCATGACTTGCGCCTTTTTTATCCTCCAGTTGGCGAAGTCGGGTTAAGTTCGATCATGCGTCCGAGACGCAGCGCAGGTTTAGCGCGTGGGAGGGTTCATCAGTAGGATTAATTATAGGTAAACAACATGTGCGTGGTGCTACTGTTAGCTGGTAGTGATTAAGCATTCTTACTTACACAGGCCTAGTGTTGTTACTAATCATTCGCAACGTATCGTCTCTCTTACGTTTTTTCCGGAGGCAACCCCTCCTATGACTGCCTGATCGTCCGGCGAATTGGGTTGGAGCGTTGTGCGCGAACGTGAGCCTCCATGGTCTTCATTGTTTAAGTACCTATGCCCCAATCCATTGACATGCCTTTGCTAGGTTAGCACTCCGCTCATCCCCGAGCCCGCTTCAACTCGCTTCGTTGTCTTTCCCATGCACACTCAAGAACCGACTCTAATTCGTCGCCTCACTCGCTGGGCGCTGCCTGCGTTCCTCGCAGTTGCCGCACTGGCCATCCCCAACCGTGCCGTCGCAAACCCCTTTGCGGCCACCACCTTCAGCCCTGCCTCCCAATCGGTTGATCAGGGTAACACGTTCAGCGTAAACGTTGTTATGACCGTGCCCTCCGGCGGCTATACAGCCAACGGCATCGACGCGCTCAGATC
>JAJXYI010000340.1 GCA_021780625.1 bacterium
GCGAGGGCGTGAAGTCGCCCGCGAGCATCTTGATGAAGCGGTTGTCCATCTTCACGAAGCCCGGATTCGAGGCGTCGAGCTGGAACGGCACCTCGCCGTAGCCCTTGCCGCCGCGGTTCACGAGCATTGCCTTCGGGAAGCGGTAGGGCTCCTTCGCGAGGTGGTAGACATGCGTTCCGAGGGCTGCGGCCTGCGAGGCGCTCAGCGGCACCGCGACGATGCGTGGATCGGCGCTAAGGAAGGCGAGCGAGGTCCCGCTTACATCGTGGCCGCCGTGGTCGAGCGACACCGTGATGGTTTTCCAATCAATGAAGGGGTCCTGGTAGCTGAACGGGGTCTCGTCGACGTGGAGCAGGGCGTAGTCCTGAGTACCGTCCGAGACCACCACTGACGCGGTCTTGCCCGACCGCTGCAGCGTGCCGAGGAAGGAGTTGTCGCGTGCGGCGCGGACGTCCACAGCGACGCGGTTCGCGAGGAATTCATTGAACAGGACGTTCGCGTTGATCGGTCGGTTGTCGCGGATCTCCTTGGTGAGCTCTCCGGAATTCGCGGCGAGCTTGTCGACGCCCTGGGCGAGCTGGATTGTCGTCGCCTGGACCTTCTGCCGTTCGAGCCGTTCAGCCTGCACCTGCTGCTTGAGCGAGTCGGCCGTCTGCTGGAGCAGGCGCTTTTCCTCGTCGGCCACCTTCACGGCAACGCTCAGGTTCTGGATCCGATTGGCGGAGTCGGCCTGGGCCTTCTGAAGCGCGTCGAGCTGTTCCTTCTGCCGCTTCGCCTGGTCGTCGCGCAGGGCGAGTTCACGTTCGAGTGCGGCGAGGCGCGCCTGGCGCGCGGCGGCGAGCTGCTCGGCCGAAAGGAGCTGGGTGTGCAGGGTGCCGGCCTGCGTCTGGGTGGCCTGGAGCGAGGCGCTGAGCTGGGACTTCTCCGCCTGCAGCGAGGCGACCGATTGGGAGCGTTGAGCAAGCTCGCTGGCGAGGCGGTTTCGCGTGGACTGCTCATCCGCGAGCGACTGGCGCATCGTGGCGACGAGGTCCTGCTCGGCGGTCGCCGCCCCGCTGGTGGCGTGCGGCGGGATCGCCGCATGCGTCGGGCGGAACGGCTCCGCCTTCTCCCAGCGCGTGAGCGCGAGGAGATTGAGCAGGAGGAAGTCGCAGATGACGAGGAGGAGCGTTTTGTTCATCGCACGGAGCGGGGTTGCCGGAACCCGGGCCTATTTGGCCGGCTGGGCCTGGAGCGCGGCACCCTGGCTTTCAAGGATGAGCGTGCGCTTGTACGGGCGCACATGGCGGATCTTCACCAGCGCCACGCAGGTGATTCCGAAGAGATTGGAGGAATACGCAGCGAGCAGGTTGGGCTCGATGATGCGCAGCACCTGGAGCACCAGCGCGGTGGCCGTGCCTGCGATGCCGATGTACAGGCCGCTGTCGAACAGGTTTTCCTCATTTTCCATGAGGCGGAGCTTCAACGCGGGTGACATGTCCTGGCGGCCGATCTCGCGAATCTTGAGCAGGCAGATGAGGTACATCACGACCTGGAGGGCCGCGAAGATGGCGATGGAGAGCAGGGTGGATGAGTCCATGGCGAGAGGAGAGGTGGTTGCGTGTTGAGTTACGGAAGGCGGTTGGGCGGTGAGGGCGGGGATGAGCAGGTGGGCCTTGAATTCGGAGATGGGGGCGGCCTTGAGCAGGTAGGGTTCGGTGGCGAGGGCGAACAGGGCTCCGATCAGGAGCGCCAGCACGCCGCTCTTGGCGTGGGGAAGCGCCGGCCCGAAACCGGGCTGGGCGCGAAAAAGCAGGCGGTCGAGTCCCTTGAGCAGGGCGAAGGCTCCCACGAGGAAACCGAGCCAGCGCAGGACCAGGGAGAGTCGCGGATAGAGGATGCCCAGCGACGCTGCTTCGCTCAGTCCGGCCACCGGGCTGCGGTTGATCGGGAGCTGGCGCTCCACGAGCAGCCGGGCAGCTCCCCGGCCCAGTCCCATCGCGGTGCGCAAATCCGCCAGTCCTGACTTGCCGTAGTGCAGGAGGTACGCGGCGACGCGGTCTGCGGAGGACGAATAAAGCGCCGCGGCGTAGATCAAGGGCAGCTCGTGTGGCGCCACGCGGGCGAGGTGCGCGTATTCACCCACGGTCTTTGTGTCCTCGGTGCGGTTCAGTAACTCGCACAGCTGCACCCAGTCGAGCCGTCGCGCGAGCGACAGCAGGTCCAGGAATACGCCTTCCAGGTCGCCCAGCTGATTCTGACGAAGGGCCGTGTCGGTCATCGCCCGGACCTGCCGCTGGAGCGCCGGCGAAAAGTGATCTCCCTGGTAGAGCAGGGCTGAGAGCAGGATTAAGGTGTCCAGCGGCTGGCCACCCGGTTCCTTCGCGGGCGCGAACCGTCCGGTCTGATTCAGATCCTCGAGTTTCAGCAGGCTCTGCACGCCGAGCGAACGGGAGTTGGCGAGGTAGGAACGCAGCGCGTCGCGCGCATCCTCCGGCACCAGGAAATCGATCACCGGCGTGCTCACCGAGGGCGCGCCGCCCGGACGCTTGAGCTTGAGCACAGGGTCCAGATACGGATCCCATCCGCCCCAGGCCACGAGCTCAGACTGCTTGGCGGCCAGGGACGCGATGGAAGCGCGCAGCGCCGGCGCACCAGGGTCGTGGATCGCCTCGGCGGCATCGAGCAACAGGGTGGCGGGCCCGATCTTCTCGGATTGGACCCACTCCTGCCCCACGGCTGCGAGGTCGGGCGTGCCGGCGCCCGCCTTGCGCAGGAGGGGAAGCGTCACCGACCCCAGATTGACCGGCAATGCCCAGGCGGCCGCCAGGGCGAGCAGCCCCACCGCAAGCCAGACCGCAGCCTGCGCGGCGCCGGAGCGTTGTTCGGTTTGCTGGCTCATGCGGATAGGAAAACGGTCGCCCCGCGCGAGCCGTCAAGGCGCGGACAATCAATCGCGCCGGCAGGGGCCGGCGACGACGGCATGGGCGTCCGTGTCGGGTTCATGGTCAATCTACGTCGGTTCTAGTTCGGTGTGGCGGGAGCGCAAATCTCGCCTTGCGGTCAGGCAGGCGAAATTACGCTTGTGAATCTCCCTCCAAAAATTCACTTCGAGAGACCGATGCTGCTCCCGATTGTTCACTACAACAACCCGATCCTTCGTCAACGAGGCGTAAAGGTGGCCGAGTTTGACGCACCGTTGCGTAAGCTGGTGGATGACATGATCGAAACGATGCACGCGGCCGAGGGCATCGGGCTCGCCGCCCAACAGATCGGGCGCGCGATCCAGTTGTGCGTGGTCGACTTGCGCGCCACGGACAAGGATTTTGACTGGTTGCTCGACGGAGCGAAGCCGCCCGCGGACATCCTGATGCCGTTCGCGGTTATCAACCCGAAGATCACGCCCAAGCCCGGTACCCGGAAGATGGTTTACGAGGAGGGCTGCCTGTCATTCCCCGAGATTCGCGGCGACGTCGTGCGCCCGGACGAGGTGCTCGTCCAGTATCAGGATGCGTATGGCGTATCGCACGAATTGCTCTGCAATGGACTGCTGTCGCGCTGCATCCAGCACGAGACCGATCATTTGAACGGCACGCTCTTCATCGACCGCATGGAAAAGGCGGTCCGCGCCAAGGTGGAGCCGGCCGTCAAGGAGCTCGCCCGCAAAACAAAGACCGCCTCGGAGGCCGCCTGAGCGGCCAACGGCGGGGAACTGGGTCAGGGCGTGTTTTCGGTGTCGCCCGAATCTGCGTCGACGACCGCCGGTTGCGGGGCGCGCTGGACGCGCAGGAGGGCAAAGGCGAGGGCGGCCAGCCCGGCGCTTACGAGCACAAACCAGTCGCCGTGTTTCACGTAGAAACTCTCCCTGCCGATCCAGCGTGAATCTCGGGTCACGTTGATCGTCGCGTCGCCGCGCATGAAAATCGAACCCTGCGCGTTGTGGACATAGCCGCGAACGTTTCCGAATTCGTCGATCCAGCCGCTCCAGCCGTCGTTCCCGCAGCGCAGCACGGGCCGGCGGGTTTCGACGGCGCGAAGCACGCTGTGCGTCATCTGTTGCATCGCGGCCGCCCCCTTTCCGTACCAACCGCAGTTGGTCGCGACGAACAGCACCTGCGCCCCTGCGCGCACGTCCTGAATCGCCAAGTCGGGAAAGATGTCCTCGAAACACACGAGTTCGCCGAAGGGAATGTCGCCCTGTGGGAACGGCACGAGCATCGTGTGCGGGCCCTTGCCCGGGGTGAAATCACCGCCTACCGGGACGACCTTGTTCAGCCAGCCGAGGATGGACCGGAAGGGCACGTACTCCCCGAACGGAACCAGATGCCGCTTGGCGTAGAAATCGGGATGGAGGCCCTTGTGCGGCGTGATCAGAAAGATTCCGTTGTACCAGGCTTCCTGGGGCGTGCCGGCATGGTCGACGGCGATGGAGCCGAGCAGCAGCGGATGTCCCGCGCGGCGCACGAGGTTCTCCGCCCACGCCTGCACTTCCGGATCGCCGCGGACCGCCCAGGGTGTGCTCGCTTCCGGCCAGAGCATCAGGTCTGGATAGGTGCGGCCCGCCACGAGCGTGCCGCGCTCGAGGACCTTCAGGATCTCGGGTCCCTTCGCGGGATCCCATTTCACCGTCTGCGGAATGTCGGGCTGGATGAACGCGATGCGGCCCAGCGGCACGGTGAACATGCCGCGGTTGAAGGTCTCCTGGACGTGCACGGTCACGCATACGATCAGCAGGAACAGGCAGGCGAAGAACTCCTGGCTTCGGCGCTGGAGCCCGGTCTTCCCCTCGCGCAACAGGCGGTGGCCGTACGCGGCGAAGCCGATGTTTACCGCGATCAGCACGAACGACACGCCCCAGGCTCCCGTGTAGGACGCGATTTGGAGGATGGTGACGCGATCCCACTGGCTCGCCGCGAGCGGCAGCCACGGGAAACCGCTGAGCAGCCAGGTGCGGGTCCACTCGATCACGACCCAGGCGCCTGCCAGGCCGAAGGTGCACAGGATGCGCTCGAGGGCATTGCGACCGAGCATGCGGGGCATCACCCACCAGGCGGCGAGGAACCAGGAGCCGACCCACGCGCCGACGATCGGGCCGAGCAGGAACAGGCCGAGCCAGGTGACGTGGTGAAGCCAGCCCAGGATGATCGTCCACGCGACGGCATTGGCGCCGAGCACGGTCCAGGCGAAGCGCTTGAACGACGGGCGTTCGTAGGCCCAGAACAGCGCCGGGGCGGCGAAGGCGTAGGCAAACTCGGGCACCTTGTACGGCGGGAAGGAGATGACCGTCAGGATGATCGTCGCGACGAACACCGCGGCCGCGGCGAGGGCGTCGACGTGGCCGGTCCACCAGGCGGGGCCCTGGTCGTACGGGTCGTAGGGAGGGAGTTCGTTGTTCGCCATGGGACGTTGGAAGGGGGGGCGGCGTGGCGCTCAGCGCACGAGCTTGCGGAACGCCTTGTTGATGGCCTCGAGGTCGCAGCGTTCCGAATCGTACTCGGGCCCGAGCCAGTCAAGCCACTCGCGGCCGAGCTCGGTATGCGGTTCGTGGATGCAGGCGAGCATGTCGTGGTAGGCGTCGAGCCCGCCGCAGTCCTCGGGCGGCCCCGCGCGCTCGCCCGCGAGGCACGCGGGGTAGCGCTGGCCTTTCACGAGGGGGCCGGACTGCTCGATGGCGATGTCGACCTGCCAGCCGTAGCCGAAGTGGTAGCCGTAGCTGAAGCGGTCGACCTTATCGAGACCGACGTCGGAGAGGCGGACGTCGCGGTCGTCTGCGATCACGAAATCGTCGCGCTTGAGCGGATTTCCGTAGCGCAGGGTTCCGATGGTGAAGGCGTGCGTCTGGTAGTCGAACCAGTCCATGGACAGCTGGATTGCGTCGTGCAGGCGCGAGAGCCACATCGATTCCCGCACGAGGAAGCGCCGCCAGATGGGCGGGCGGCAGCCGGCCACCTTGAGGTGTAGCTGCAGGACCCGGTCCGACTTGCGCGACGGACCCGGGCCCTTTCCTTCGTGGAGGGAAATCATGAGCCCGGCACTATGAGGGGCGCCGGGCTCCGGGGGCAAAGGAGATTTTTTTCTCCCGGGCTCAGTATCGGATCTTCACATATCCCTCGATGCGGAAGGGCTGGGCGGGGAAGATCAGTTCGCTGGCGGTGTAGGCGTCGCCGTTGTGGATCCAGTTGCGCTGGTCGGTGACGTTGAGGAAGTCGACGTTCGCGATCCACCGCTTCGTCTGGTAGAAGAGCGAGGCATTGAGCGTGTACTGGGCGGGAATGTGCCATTCGGTGTCGAT
>JAJXYI010000651.1 GCA_021780625.1 bacterium
ACGGGCCTAAATCAAAATGGCGGGATGGACGGGACTCGAACCCGCGACCTTCTGCGTGACAGGCAGACGCTCTAACCAGCTGAGCTACCACCCCGTGGTAGAAAGGAGCGGCGAACGAATAAGCCGAAGGCAGGGGTGTCAAGCGCCGTTTTCGCTGCAATTTTCATTTCCGGTTGTGAATTCTCCATCGAGGCCATCGATCAAGTCTTAGTCCCTCACCTTCCGCTTATTATCCAACTCTCTTCCCCACAACACCAACCCCTGCTCCCGCCTCTCCTGTCGCCGGGAGCAAAACGCTCATCGGCGCCCCACCTCCTCCAACCCAAGGCACAGCCAGCAGCCCTCCAACGAAAAGCCCCGGTCCTGTGTCCAAGGCCGGGGCTGAGCTCCGAGTCGGTCTTACGGTCTAGTGGCCGATGAAGACCGCTTCACCGCCGGAGGCGCGGATGATGACTTCGTCTTCAGGCATATGAGTTCTTGGTTTGCAGTTCGCGCACGCGAGTGATTCGCGCGCCTTCCCTGAGACCCCGATTCGACGCCCCAAGGAATCCCCTTCGCGCCGATTTTCAGCACGCTGATGCTCTGCAGTAGGTTTTCATCCGCCAACAGCCCCCGCTCCGACTGAAACCCCACCCCGCACGGTCGGATCTTGCCAGGCTCCCCTCGTGCGCCGCCACGCCCGAACACTCTCAGTAACCTTGACACGATCCCGCCACATCGTGCTCATGGCCCACCACAAGTCAGTACGTCACTCTCGTTCTTTCGAAACACCCTCGGCAGCCTCAGGGAAGGCCGTGCAATTCGGCCACAGTTGCGCTGCGGTAACGCATCAGCCCAAACCTCAAACGCCCCGCCCCGCGCGGTGCGACAAAGCCAGTCCCGCTACAGCGGGATGAAGGCTCGAGGAGAGGCCGCCCGCCCGGATCTCCGATGAAGAGTCCGCACGGGCACCATATGCGAAGTCCGAATACCTGCCTGCCACAACTCACGCGTCCGGCGCGATTGCGCGCGCCGTCATCGCGAAAACTTCAACGCAAAATTGAAGCGTGAGAGTGGTCACTTCGGTCCGCTCGTCCCCAGTCCGCGCCCTCCAGGCCGCCTGCCGCGACACCCAGGCCGGTTTCTGCTCTTGCCAGAAACCGAATGCCCAAGACCGATTTCCATAGCGCTCCGCCGTCGCGCGGACGCATCTCCAGCAGCGTATTTGACGATGCGCATGCACGACACCCAGGCCCGGCCGCCCACCGCCGGGCACGCCGCGAACGCCAGTGTCGTTCCCCCTTCAATCCGCTCCATCCATGAGCCGACTGATCTATCTCACCGGCCCCGTGCGCAGCGGAAAAAGCCGCAGAGCTGTCGACCTCGCCCGCGCCTGGGGCGACGCCGTCGTCTTCGTCGCCACCTACCGCACGCCGATCCTCGTCGATGGCGAAATGGACGAACGTGTGCGCCGTCACCGCGCAGAACGTCCCGCCTGGCGCACGCTCGAAGCTCCCGACGACATCGCCGCCGAACTCGCCCGTCTCACGCCTCCTCCCTCCGGCGTCGTCATCGACTGCCTCACTCTGTGGTCCAGCGACCGCTTTCACCGTCCCGACGAGGAGATCCTCGACACCTGGGACGCCCAACTCGCCTTTCTGCGTTCCGCTCCCTGGCCCGTCGTGATCGTGAGCAACGAGATCGGTTGGTCTCCCGTGCCCCCCGACGCCGCCCTTCGCCGCTACCGGGATCTCATCGGCACCCTTGGTCAACACACCGCCGCCGCCGCGCACGAAGCCTGGCTGATGGTCGCCGGCTGCCCCCTCCGCCTGAAGTGATTTTCCCATGACACCCTCCCCCTGGTCCGTTCCCACTATTCCGCCGCTCGCCCACGAGCTGACGCCCGCGCTCCGCGCCCGCATCGACAACAAGACAAAACCGCCGGCATCGCTCGGGCGCCTCGAGGAAATCGCCCTCCGCCTCGGCCTCATGCAGGGCACGCCCTCTCCGAAACTCACCCAGGCGACCGTGCTCGTATTCGCCGGCGACCATGGTTTCGCCCGCGAGGGCGTGAGCCCATTCCCTCCCGAGGTCACCCCGCAGATGGTGCTCAACTTCCTCGCCGGCGGCGCCTGCATCAATGTCCTCGCCCGCATGAGCGGCCTGCCCATCAAAGTCATCGACGCCGGCGTCGCCAGCGACCTGCCCGACCACCCCGATCTGCTAAAACTCAAGGTCCGCGCCGGTACGCGTAACGCCCTCCACGAGGACGCGCTCACCGCCGATGAGGTGCTGCTGTGTCTCGCACGCGGTGCCGCCCTCGTGCGCGATCTCGCCCGGTCAGGCGTCAACGCGATCCTCCCAGGCGAGATGGGCATCGGCAACTCCTCCGCCGCAGCCCTGCTCACCAGCGCGCTGCTGGACCTTCCCCTCTCCGAGTGCGTGGGCGTAGGCGCAGGTCACGACCATGCCGGCGTCGCCCGCAAGCTCGAGATCCTCTCGCGCGTCCAGCGTCGCCGGCCCGATGCGACCACTCCTCTCGATGCGCTCGTCGCCTTCGGCGGCTGCGAAATCGCCATGATGGCCGGCGCCATGCTCGAAGCCGCCTCCCTGCGCATGCTCGTGATGGTCGATGGCATCATCGCCACCTCCGCCTTCACTGTCGCCGCCAAACTCAACCCCGCCGTGCTCGATTATGCGTTGTTCGCCCACACTTCCGGCGACGGTCCGCATAAGCTCGCAATCAAGGCCCTCGGCGGACGCCCGCTGCTCGATCTCGATATGCGCTTGGGCGAGGGCACCGGCGCAGCCATGGCCTGGCCGATCGTCCGCGCCTCGCTCGCCTTTCTCGACGAGATGGCGACCTTCGAGTCCGCCGCCGTGAGCAATCGCAACTAGCCGATGGACGCCGTCTCCCAGGAAGGTCGCGCACTCCGGACCGCCGTGCTGTTTTTCACCCGGATCCCGTTGCCCCTATGCGGCGAGATTTCGTCCGATGACCTCCGCCGCTCCGCCACCTATTTTCCCGCCATAGGCTGGCTGGTCGGCGGCGTGGGCGCGGGGGTCCTGTGGTCCGCTTCCCGAGTGCTGCCCCTCTCGGTCGCAGCAGGGCTGTGCCTGACCACCACCGCTCTGCTCACAGGCGCGATGCACGAGGACGCGCTGGCCGATGTCTGCGACGGCTTCGGCGGCGGCGCCACGCGAGAGCGCACGCTGGAAATCATGAAAGATTCCCACGTGGGCGCCTTCGGCGTGGTGGGCCTTATCCTCACCCTCGGCCTGCGCTGGCAGGCCCTCAGCACGCTCCCCATCACCCTCCTGCCCGCCATCATCCTCGCCGCCCATACCGTCAGCCGTACGGCGTCCGTCTCCCTGATGACCACGCTCGACTACGTGCGCGAGGGCCCAAGCAAGGCCCGAGCCCTGTCGTCGCGGCTGTCGCTGCCACGGACCGCGATCACCCTGGTCACCGGGCTCGCGCCGCTGCTATTGCTCCCGCTGCGTCTCTGGTGGGCGCTGGTCCCCGTGCTGTTCGTGCGCCTCGCCGGCGCCGCGAGGTTCAAGCGCCGCATCGGCGGCTACACGGGCGACTGCCTGGGCGCGCTGCAGCAGGTCGCGGAAATCGCCTTTCTCCTCGGTGTGGAGGTCCTGTTATGCCGGTGATTCTCGTGCGCCACACCGCTGTGGCCGTCGAGCCCGGCGTGTGTTACGGTGCATCCGAGGTGCCGCTGGCCGACGATTTTCCCGCCGCCGCCGAGCGCGTGCGCCGACTCCTGCTGCCGCCCCCACGCGCGCGGATCATTTCAAGCCCCTCCCAGCGCTGCCTGCGCCTGGCCCGCGTGCTCGCGAACGGCGCGGACCTCACTCCCGATCCGCGCCTGCTCGAGCTCACATTTGGCGCTTGGGAAGGACGGCACTGGGACGACCTGCCCCGTGCCGAAGTCGACGCCTGGAGCGCGGATTTCGTGAACCGCGCCCCGCCCGGCGGGGAATCCTTTTCCCAGCTCGCCGCCCGCGCCGAGGACTGCATCACGGACCTGATCAGCCACCACTCCGGCGAATCGCTCGTGCTGGTGACCCACGCGGGCGTGATCCGCGCCCTGCTCGCCTCGCGCAGCGAATTGCCCCTGCGCGACGCCTTTTCGATCTCCGTGGAATTTGGCGGCATCTACCCGCTCGTGCCATGAGCGTCCTGCTGGCGCTGCTCGTCGACGCGCTATTTGGCGAACCTCCCAACCGCCTGCATCCGGTCGCCTGGATCGGACGCGCGCTCGGCTGGGCAGGGCGACGCCTGCCTTCGCTCTCCCCCGCACCCGCGTTCGCCGCGGGCGCCACCCTGTGGCTGCTGGGCGCCGTCGTGTTCGTCGCTCCCTTCGCCGTAGCCGCGCAGGCACTGCATGCCGCCCCCGCGTGGCTCGCGATCGCCGCCACCGGGCTCCTCCTCAAACCCCTGGTTGCGCTGCGCGGGTTAGTGGGCGAAGTACAGGCCGTCGAGAACGCGCTCGCCGTGGAACTCGACGTCGGCCGCCGCAGGCTTTCGCGTATCGTCAGCCGCGATACCGCGCGCCTCACCGCCGGGGAGGTCCGCGAATCCGCCCTCGAGTCGCTCTCAGAGAACCTCTCCGACTCCGTGGTGGCACCGCTCTTATGGTTCGCCGTCCTCGGACTTCCCGGCGCCGCGCTCTACCGCTTCGCCAACACCGCCGACGCCATGTGGGGCTACCGCGGCCCCTGGGAATGGGCCGGAAAGTGGGCAGCCCGCACCGACGACCTGCTCAACTTGATCCCCGCCCGCCTCACGGCTCTGTTGCTCCTCGCCCTCACGCCCCGTCGCATCGGCGCGCTCCGCCGGCTGCATCGCGAGGCGGCACGCACGCCTTCGCCCAACTCCGGCTGGCCCATGGCCGCGCTCGCCCTCTCGCACGACATCCGCCTCGGAAAACCCGGCGTCTACGTGCTCAACCCGGACGGCGCGCCGCCGTCCGGGGCCGTCACCACAGATTGCCTCCGCCATGTCCAGCGCACCGCTTGGACCGCGGGACTCCTGCTCGCCGCTACGGCGGCCCTGATCGCGAGGTGCGGCCATGGATGACCTCCTGCCCAGCCACGGCGGGACTGACTCCGGCCCCCCTCCGCTCCACGATTTTTCGACCAACGCAAACCCTCTCGGCCCCTGCCCTTCGGTGCTTGCGGCCATCCGCGGCGCGGACCTCTCAACGTATCCCGATCCCCGTTACGCCCGCCTCCGGGAAACTCTGGGCGCGCACCACGGCGTCGCTCCCCATCGCATCGTCGTCGGCGCGGGTGCGAGCGAACTGATCCTCCGCCTCGTCCGGGCGCACCGCGGCCCGGTGCACGCGCTCGGACCGACGTTTTCTGAATACGGACGCTGCGCCCGTGTCGAGGGACGCGCCTGGACGGAGGAACGTACGCCCGCGGACTTCCTCGCTGCGCACGCCGGAGGCGACCGCCTTGGATTTGTCTGCTGGCCCAACAACCCCACTGGCGACTGCTGGCTTTTGGATTTCCTCACCAGCGCCGCAACCGCGGGCCCCCTCGCCGTCGACCTCGCGTACGCTCCGTTCTGCGACCGCGACACCGTGGCCCGGGTCGAGGCTGCATCCGCGAACGCGATACGCCTGTACGCCCCCAACAAAGCCTTCGGCCTCTGTGGTGTCCGCGCCGCCTACTTGGTTCTCCCGTCGCCACGTCCCGACCTCGAGAATCTCGCCCCCTGCTGGGTTCTCGACCGCTGCGCCGAGACCTTCCTCGCCGCGACCGTGACCGCAGAGGTCCATGCTTGGCTCGAAGCCACAAAGCCTCTGATCGCCTCCTGGCGCGCCACTCTCGCCCACGACCTCCGCACTCTCGGACTGGAAGTCCGCGAAAGCCCCGCCCCCTTCCTGCTCGTCCGCGTCTCCCACGCGACCCAAGTCACCGCCGCCCTCCGCCACCAAGGCCTCCGCGTCCGCGACGCCACGTCCTTCGGCCTGCCCGACCACTTGCGTCTATCCGTCCAAGCCCTGATCCCAAACAAAGTCCTCGCCTGCTCGCTATCATCGGGTCCGCGCGATTACTATCACATCCGAACTGATTCCCTTCGACTCGGTGCCCGACCTGAATCGCCGGATCGAACCGGACTCCCGCCTTTCCCAAAGGCCCCCTAAGAACGCCCCAGGACTTTGAAGGCCGGCTCAAAGAGGACGGAACGTGAAACAGGGACAGGCTGATTTTCTGGAACGCACAACTTTGTTGGCTTCGGTTTCCCCATCCCTTCCGTCGTA
>JAJXYI010000126.1:0-19090 GCA_021780625.1 bacterium
TCGAACCAGTTGGCGCCGTAGATAGCTCGCTTGAGGTCACCGACGCCGTAAATGTTGCTCTGCCCGCGGCCTCCAGTGTCGGCAAACCAAGCATTGGCGGTGGTGCTCGTCGGGTCGACGGCAGCCTCCTGTCCCCAGACCCACAGGTTGCCGGTCGCTTGCATGATGCCTATGGCCGAGGTGCGTGGGGCGTCTAGGCCCGTGGTGACGGTCTGAGGCCCGACTGACGTAGCCTCCGTCACCCCAAATGTGAGGGCGGAAAATTCCTGCTGCGTGGGCAGTCTCTTCCCAAATGCCGCGAGGATACGGGCGGCCGTATGCCACGAAAAGTCAGCCTCGGAGGCCACGCCGTCGCCGCCGTAGAGGGCAGGGACCTTCGGAAGCGCGGCTCCCGTCGCGCAGGTGGCGCCGAATTTAGAAGTGCCGTTCACGTCCGACGCCGTATTCAGAAAATAGGCATCGCCCCAGACTCCCATTGAGTGGAGCGCCATGCCGCGTGGATCCAGGCATGCGGGACGCCATTTGAGGTCCCAAATCGAGCATGGATTGATCGCCGGGGTGGTGTTGCCGCCCGTCTGCGCGGTGGGGCTGGCGTTGCCGCCGGGGGCGTAGTGGAAGCCGCCGATCTTAATGCTGTTTGCCGATGTGTAGCCGGTCGGGGCCGAGAAATTGGCATCGGCCACGATCTTGCCGTCGGCGCAGGCGTAGACGGCGTAGTCGGTGCCGGCCGCGAGCGCAGGCATTTGCACCGGCGTATTGACCGTGACGTGGAGAAGCGTCGTGCCGACGGCGACGCGCGTGCCTGCGAGCAGGTTGAGCGTGCCGCCGATCAGCGAAAGCGCCGGGGCGAAAGGATTGGATTTGGAGAGCATTAGATGTAGGAGCCAATGAGGCCGAGGAGGTAAGCGGACGATTCGTCGAGGAGGCCGATCGACACGTAGCCGACGTTGAATACGCCAGCGGCCGGCTGGACGATTGGTCCGGTGAGGGTGAGCGCCGGCGTCGCGCCGGCGATCGGCGCGAAGGTCGTCGCGGCGCTGGGCACTGTGGCGCCAGGGGCGACGGTCGTGGCGGGTGGATTGGTGGTATCGCCGGGAGCGGGCATCGCGGGATTGGGTTGGCCAGGAGGGCCCCTTGCGGAGCCCTCCCAGGAGTTGAAGACTTAGGTGAGGTTGCCGACGTTGAGCGTGGAATAGAGGACCTCGGCCTCGACCGGCGTCTCCGAGGCTTTGTCGTCCATGTTCGTGTCGCCAGAAGCGCGCAGGGATACCCACATTTCGACGGTGTTGATCAGGACATTGTTCTGATCACGCTCCTCGATATGGAGCCAGCCGCGCACGTTCGGCGCCGCGGAAAGCGGATTGTAAACGCCACCCACGCCGCTGCTCGGAATCGTCGCACTGTCGCGCAGGGCAACGAAGAGATTCGTCATTTTCTCGAGCTTGCCCTTGAGGGTCTTGCCTCGCGAAAGCGGAATTTCGTCTTCAACCACGTAAGCGCCGCCACCGGCCGGCGACATGTATTTCTCGGTCTTCCCGCTCTGGGCGGAATTCCATTTCACGGGCCCGATGTCGATGTAGAGCGGATCGGTGACATCGGGTTTATTGGAGGCGGACGCCGGACCGGCGATGCTGCCAGTGCCAGCCGCAGGGACGGAGACGGCCGCAGCCTCGAGGAAGAAGAGGGACTTTGAGCCTATGACTTTGCGTGCTTTATTCATGGGATGGGTTGGTGGAAAATTATTGGAGCCTCAGCCCCGCCGTGATGTGGAGTTCGTGGACGTTGAGTTCGGGCAGAGAATCCATGCGGCGCTGATGCCCTGCGTATCCGAAATAATCCCACGCCTTGTCGGCGTCGGGCGGCGTCGGCTGCACGCTCTGCCCGATGACCGCCTGACGCACGGCATCGAGCGCATCGAGGGCATTGTGGGTCATGTCGAGGGTCGGATTGTGGACGATCGAGACAGTCAGTCGTTCGAGCGAGACGACTACGCCGAAATCGGCTGAAGTCGCCGGTACGCCCTCGGCCGTCATTACCACGATGCCGAAGCCAAGCTGGAGGAGCACGGTCTGGATCCTGTTATCAAGATCCGCGACTTGCTCGGTGAGGATTTGATTGGGCGCGAGGGCAACAAAGTAACTTTGCGCGGCGATCAGGTCATGCACCCGTTGCTGAAGCGTGAAGAAGGGATTGCTCATGACTTGCCCTCCTTGCGCGCGAGGTAGGCTTCCGCGTGGGGCACGAGCGCACTCTCGATCTCTGTGTCGGTCGGCAGCGCATCCGGATCCGCGGGGACAACGACCTGCGGGACGAGTCGGTAGAGGAACGTAAGCGGTCCGCCCTTCTGCTCTCGCATGACCAAGAAGCCGCCCATGCCATTTTTCGCTTTGATGAAAAACATGCCAGGGAACGTCTGCGCCCGAGGCCAGCTGCCGTAGGCGGCCGCCTGCATTGGGATCGCGATATTCTTCGTCGGCTTGCCGGTGGCCGGAGAAACGGCTCCGGTGGCGCGGATCGTGGCGCCATTCACCTTCGCAGCCAGAGCGGGATCCGCGACGGTCACAGTCGCCCTGTCCTCCGTGGTCTTGCTCGGATCGAAGGCGGTGCGCTTCGCGAGCCGCGCCCAGAAATGCTGACGCGGCCATCCCTTCTTGTTCGGGCTCTCGGCGTCGCGGCGGATGAAATGGCGTTGCACGGCCTGTTCAGCGGCGATGCCAAGCACAACCATGAGCCCGCGGCGGTTCGCCGGTAGGAGCTTCTGGTGGATCACCTGGATCTGCGAGGTCTCGGTGTGGAGAGTGATCATCGCGCGCCTCCCTTCGTGGCCGACTGCACCTCGAGCGTCGCGAGCGTCCATGTATCGCCGGCATCGCGGCGGAAGGTGGCGCTGGCGGTACGGCCGAGGAACCGCTTAGTGAAGACCAGCCCACCACCCGAAAGCGCCTCTACCTCGTCAGGTGCGCGCCAGATCTGCGGGACGAGCCGGAAATCGAGCTCGGAAAGCATGGGCGAATCGATGGCGCGGATACTCGCGGCATCGAGGCGCATATTGCCGCCCCCGAATTGCGAGGAACCGGCGGCTCGAATCGCATCGGGAGTAGCTTGGCCCAGGTCGAGCGACTCCGTCGATTGCGGACGATCGAGCGCGGCGCGGGTGAGTTCGCGGATGCGATCGCCGCGCCAGATGATCTTGCCATCGCGCACATCGACCTGGTCGCCGAAGATTTCATGAAAGGCTTCCTCGATCGCGGGCGTCACCTCGGCCATCGTCGCCTGGAGATTGGTATTGAACGGTTCGCTGCGCGGCTTGGGAGCTGGAGCCCTCGGCGCGATCACACCCAGGCTCTCGGACTCCGCTCGCGAAATATCCGCGAGTCCCATGCCGCTGTTGAAGTCGAAGGGAGGCCAGGGCCGGCCGAAGCGTGAGATGGCTGTCCAGATCCGATCGTTCTTGAGCGCGATCATGCGGCCGTCGACGAAGGTGCCCCCGGCGGCTTGCCAACGCGCGGGCCAGCTCTCCTCGGGCACTTCGATGAGCACGCCTCCCTTCCCTTTGCGGAAACCGCGGGGAACCTTGCGGTCCTCGACCCGGATCAATTCGTCGCATGGATAGGCGTCGAGCGCGTCAGGATCCTGGCGGCTCAGCCAACGGCCGTAGGCCATGGCGTCCTCCGTGTTGAAATCGTACACGAGCCCCAGGCGCGACCCGGAGGTGATGTCCGTCAGCTTGCCGGAGTCGCCCGGCTGCGCGCCCAGGAGCGAGCGCATGTCGCCAATGAAGCGCGAGCGATCCATGAATGCGCCGCCATCGCGACGCACGAGTTTGAGCGCATCATCAATGCGCGACTGCATCTCGGAGACGATGCGGACATCCTCCACTCTCGCCGAGAAAAACGCGCGATCACGGAGCGCAACGTCGATCTCCTGCCACTGCGCCGAGGTGAGCGGAGAACCAACCGGAGTCTTGGACTCCAGGCGATCGACCGCCGCGGCGATAGGTTCTGGTGAACTGAAGAGCATGGTCAGAGTCCGCGCATGGAGTCGCGGGTCATCTTGCGTTCCTCGCTCGAGGCGAGCGTCACAGCGGGGCCCGCAATGATTTGGGCCGAAATATAGGCGGGCTGCTCGATGCGAAACTTACAGGCGGCGACAGCAGACAGGAGAGTCAAGGCGTCGGTGTATTCGCGCTCGCGCTGCGGTGTGATAAGGCTCGAGAGCGGCAACCGGATGAGGATCCGATAGCGGATAATCGCAAGCGCGGCCGGCTTCAGTTCCTCTGGGATCTGCTCTCCCTGAGTGAGGTCGCCAAGTCGATTGTTCTGACACGCAGCCACGCGGCCGCGGATCTCCTGGACCGCTTCGAGAACCTTCTCGGGGATCGGATCTGTCTGGCCCGCACCTAGGGCCGCCGACTGCACGGCAGTCATCTCGGGCCCGGTGAGGGAGCCGATCAGGTCGCTTTCGGTGATGGTAATCCAGGCCATGATGTTTTCTAGAGAGCCCCGTCCGCGCTTGGCGTCGGGGCTCGAAGAAATCACCCCTGACTCAGCTCGTCGTGAAACTGCGGATACCGAGCGTGCTCGTGAGTGAGATCAGCGAGTAGTGCTCGACCGTGATGTCGACCAGCTTGCTCGAGATCTGCTGAAGGTAGACGTTGATATCGAGACCGCCAGCGGGACGGTCGAACGGTTTGCCACCAACCTGGATATTTGGCGGAGGCGAGACGAACCGCTTGATGTTCGACGGATCCTCGATGTCCTGGCCGGCCATCGCCGTGAACATGAGCACCGTGTTGCCAACAAGCTGGCTCTTGGCCGTGGCGCTCGACTGGAAGCGCTCCCTGGAGACGTAGATTTCATCGACGGCGAGCAATGCGGCGAGCTGCTCGGGCGTCATGCCGGCGGTGGCGAACTTCGCCGCGTTGGCATTGCCGCGCAGAGCCTGCGAGCGGAGCACCCAGGAGGAGTGACCGTAGCCCACGCGGTTGAACGCGAAGCCCTGGACGTCGGCCGCCAAGCTTTCCTCGGCGAGGACGTCCTGATCGGGATCGGCGGCGGCGTTCACGCCCGGATTCCAGGTCTTGGCCGTATTGACCGCGGCAGCAGAGAGGACGCCGATCGAGCGGCGCAGCTCGTTGCGGAGCAGACGACGGATCAGCTTCGCGACGTAGAGATTCTCCCAGCCGGGCACCTGCACGACGTTGTCGAGATCGACGCGCATCGTGAGACCCTTGTTCTGGGTCTTGGCGGTCTGATCCTGACCGGTGTACTCGACGCGCTTGAAGTCGGCGCCGATCGCGCGCACGTCGTCGACCTCAGAGTAGAACTCCTCGGCGTTGTTCCACTTCTTGAACTCGAAGAGGCGGCCGGGAACGCGGGTCGTCGGCGAGAAGAACTCGAGCGCGGCCTCGAGATTGTTGGGATCCTTGTAGCCGACGGCGTAGGTCGTCAGCGGCTCTGAGAAGTAGGTTTCCGCAAAGCGGCTGTCGTTGGCGACGCGGTAGACCTGACCGGGGATGTTGCTGTTGCCGAGGTCGAACGGAATCGGATCGGCGTTGGCCAGGTTCACGGTGGCCCCGAGCGAGGGGCGAATGATGGAACGGGACATGATTGAAACGATGTTGAGGGTGATGGTTGCTGGGTCGTCGCGTGGGGCCTTAGAAGCCGAGAGTGATGACCCCCGCGTTAACCGTGGCCTTCACGGGCGAACGCGGAATGAACTCGATGGTATCGCCGGCCGCAGCGGGCGTGGCAGCGAGCGTCGCGCGGCCGAAGACCCAGTAGGTGCCGTTCGCGGTCGGCAGCGTGCGCGCATAGCCGTTGGCGTCCGGCGTGAGCAGATCGCCGTCAGCGACGGCGCTGTTGATCGCGACCTTCTGGGTGCCTTCCGAGGCGCCGAGGAGCGCGACCGCAATCGGATCGGCGGCGGTGGGCTGGTCGGTGAAGATGCCGAGCGGCTGATCGGCCTGGCCGGCGATGTCCGCGTTGAGCGGCGTGGCGCCGAGCTTGGCGATCAGGTAGCGCAGAGAACCGGTCGAGACCGCAGTATAGGTCTTCAGACCGTGGAGGCTCTGGCCTTCCCCGACGTTGGCGAGGTGGAAGATCCGGTTGCGGCGGAGAAAGCCCTTCGTCCAGGCGGCGAGCAGCAGGAACGTGGCGATGAGAGCGAGCGTGACGATGGTCATGGGTGGAAATTTGGCGGTTGCGGTGGCGGGTTTGTGCGGATCCGCGAGGGATCAGCCCTTCTTCTCCTGCGCCTTCGCAAGCTTGGCGTCGTGCTCGAGCTGGCGCTTGGCGACATCGGTGGCGTCGGCCTCGCTGAGGCCGGCGGCGCGTTTGGACTGGATGAGTTCGGCGAGGCGTTCGGCCTCGGTCTTGGATTTTTCAGCCATGGTGATGATGGGTTTGAGGATTACGTGGAGAGGGAGGGGTTACTTGCCGGGCTGCTCGAAGAGCGCACCATGCTTCGGGTCGCGCCGGACCTGATCCCATGCGAGATCGTAGGTGATCGTTACGCCGACTTTCTCGGCGTCCGCCATCTTGGCGTTGACCAGATCGAGGATCTTCTGAGCGCGGCCGACGCCGGCGCCCTTGTCGGCGCTGAGGCCTCCGAGGTGCGAGGCGGTCTTCAACACCTTCGGACGGGAGGCGAGCTTCCTGGCCTCGGCGTCGAAATCCTGGGCATTGGCGAGCGTGTCGATATAGCCCGCGCATTCGGGCTCGAGGATCCGGCCTTCGCTGAATGCAGCGTTGACCAGGGAGGTGGCGCGCGCCTTGCGCTCCGCCTGGAACGCCGTGCGGGCGTTGGCGAGATCCTGCTCGAGCTTCGTTTTCTCGGTCTGCGCGGAATTCGCGAGTTCGCCCTTCGCGGCCTCGGCCGCCGTAATCTTCGAGCGCAGATCCTTCGCGACGTTGGCGAGAGCCTTGCGCTGCCCGGCGATGGTCTTGGTCCCCTTCTTCACCTCGGCGAGATCCGCATTCGCGGTTTCGTCGTCGTCGCCGTCCATTGCGCAGTCGGTGCAGGCCGACTGCACAAGCGTGGCGAAGTCGGTATCGGAGGCGTTCGCAGGGACATCATAGCCCATCGCGCCGAGAAGCTTCGTGAGCATGTCCTTCATGTTGTTCATGGAGGCGCTCGCATCCGTGCCGGGCATCTGGGCGTTCATCAGCGACGGGCCGTCGATGTTGCCCTTCACGACGAGGCCGACGCTCGTCAACTCGAAGGGAGCGACGATCGCCGTCTTCCCGTCGTTGGCCACGCCGACCTGTCGGCACTTCCAGTAGGGAGACAGCCGGTCATTGCCACCCTTGACGACGTCGGCGCCGTCGGCGGTGAGCACAGGCTTGCCGAAAAGTCCGTCCTCGCGCGCCTGGAGATCCGCCCAGGTGCCATAGACGGTTTTGTCGGGGAAAAGATTCGCGAGGCCCGGATGGTCGGGATGCCCTTTGTAGATGGGGAGCCCGACGATCGCGCGCTTGATTCGCCCGATCACCGACTTGAAGTTCGCGACGATCGTCTCGGCATCGGCCTTGGTGAAACGCTGGATCAGCGGCTGGCCCGATCCCGGATTGCCCGGATGGGGATGCTCACCGTATTTGGCGATCTGGGCATAGCCATCGCTCGCCTCAACGAGGTCGTTTGCGAGACTGAATTCAGGCGACGCGCCCTCGATCTGGATCTCCAGATCTGCCGCGTTGGCCAGGCGATGGACGGGCACGGAATGCCCGGCGAGAAGGATGCGGACGATGCGGTTCATAAAATGGAGGCTCAGAATGCCGCCTTGCAGCCCTTGCAACGCGGGTTCCCGGCGTTGAGGACGGGGGGCCGCTCTCTTGATACTCGGGAAGGCGACTTTTTGGGTTATAGGCGATTTCACGGGGTTGCGGGTTTGGGCGCTTCGGCGAGGCCATCGACCAGGGCGGTCCCGAGGACTTGCTCCCATACTTCGGCGATGCCGGGAACCTTGAGGCGCGCCTCGGCAAAGAGGCGGGGAAGATCGGAGCGAAACTGAGTCAGGGCATTCGCCAGCTGGTCGGGCGGCAGATCGCGAAGACTGGCGATGCGATCGAGCACGGGCCGCACAGCATCGGTCTCCGCTTGGGAGAGCCGACGCGCTGCGTTGGCGCGGAACACTGCCTCGCCCGCGTCGACCTGGGCGTGGCTCGCGTTGGAAACGGCCATCGTCTCGGCGAGGTCGGGCTCGGGCGCCTGGGGCTTGACCAGGAGCGGCTCATCGGGCGCCGGCGGCGGGACGCCGAGCTCCTTCTGGGCATAGGCCTGGGCGACGGGCACTCCATTCTCCACCAGGAAGCCAAGCTTGTTGACCGTGTCGGCGTTGTCCTTTTTCTCCGGCACGATGATCTGCACATAGGCGAGCGGAGGTTCGCCGTAGAGGTACTGGATCACTTTGCGAGAGACCGACTGCAACGTCTCGGAAATCATCTCTGCGTCGTCCTCCTCGAGGAGCGTCGACTCGTCCGCCTGCACCGACGCACCGCGGCCCTGGCCGCCGGCGCCCATGTGGCCGGAGCTCATCGTGGACAGATCTGCGCCGCGGCAGACGCTGGCAATCGCGCGATCCATGCGCTGGACGAGCGGCTCAAACGGCATCGAGGTCCCGCCCTTTGCTTCGACGAGCTCGATCGATCCCTCGGAATTGCAGACAGCCGCCCAGTCCTGGCCGAAGCTCGCGACCGCGTCGGCCATGGTGTTCCAGGCCGGGCTGTTCTGTGCCGCTGTCGTCTTGCCTAGGATACCCGGCGCGCCGAATCGCTCCGAGTAGGCCACCCAATCCTTGAGCGACATCGTCTTGTACATGTAGCACACCGACAGCGCTTCCATGATGCCTTCGCCAATGGTGACGAGCCAGTCGTCGTCGCTCATGTCTTCGCCCATGACGGTGCCGTAGTAGCGGCGGATGAACCGCAGCTTGCCGGTCGTCGCCTCGAAGAAATAGGCCGGCACGTGGTTGAAGCTGGCGGTGAGACGGCGCTGTCCAGTGAGGGGATCGATGATCGGAGTCCAAACAATCTCGTGGACTGAGTAGCGGTAACCGACCGCCTCCATCATCTGGCGGACGAGCAGCGTGAAGCCGCCGCGCTTGTCCTGGTCGAGCACGTCGGTCGCGGTGCAATGGTCGTAGAAATACCGGAGCGCCGCGGCGTGCTCTTCGGCGCGGGCCTTTGTGGCGTCGTCGAGGCCGTCGTTGATCAGCACCTCAAAGCCATGCCGGCTCACCGCCTTCTCGCGCTTGCGCAGGCAGACGCCGATCATGTCGTCGCGGTCCTTGATGGCCTCGGCCATCAGGGAGAATTCGCGGAGGAAGCCTTGCTTCCAAATATCGATGATGCGCGCGAGGTAATCCGGATTCAGCTGCCGGATCGGGTTGTAGCGCGAGCGTTTCACCCAGGTCACGGTCTGAGCCGAGACATGGGGGGAGATCACTCCAGTGTTGGCGATCGCTTCGCTCATATCGGCATGGCCCTCCCGGTGGCGACGCGGCCATGGCCTGGCACGCTGACGGGCTGGTAGGCAAAGGGCCCGGCGCTGCCCGCGGCGCGGTCCGCCAGCGCGAGCGCCGTACAGCGGTCGCTGTGGCCAAGCTTCGTGCGGGCGCTCCAATAGTTGTATTCCCCGTTGGAGATCACCTGCTGCATCTGATGGAGGTCTTCGCGGATCACTCTCGAGATCGGGATCCGCAGCTTGGTCGGTGCGACGAAGTCGTGCCGAAGCTTCGAAAAGAGTTCGCGCTTGAAGCTCGTGGTGAAGGTGCAGAGTTCGACCTTCCCGTAGGCATGCTTCTCTGGAGCCCACTCTCCGAATTCCTTTGCGATCAGATCGCCGAGGCCGACGCCAGGGCCCGTATAGTCGAAGCAGACACGGTTGGCGGCGCGGATCCGGTCCCGTAGGATCTGCTGCTGCGAAGGCGTATCCATCTTTTCCAGGACGAGCACCTCGCGCGTCCATTTGATGTCGCCGACTTGCTGGAGCGTCCAGCAGACCGTCGGGTCCGTCGTGCGCCCAAAGTCGATTCCCAAATAGGTCGGATTGGTCGAGCCGGCATCGTCGAGCGACCAGGACTCCGTCGCGTCCGCACTTTCGGCGAGGGCTATCAGCTCGTAAGGGAGCAAGACGTTCGAGCCGTCGATAAATTCGCAGAAGTACTCTTGCTCCATGCCCTCGGGGTCATCCATCGCCTCACGGATCTGCGCGAGGTCGACCGGAAGGCCCATGAGGATCGCGTCGAGAATGGTGACCTTGTGCCGAGACCACTTCATCTTGTCGGTATCCGGCTTGGTCATGATCCGATGGAGCGGGCTGCCGACGCCGTTGGGCGTGGAGTACACGCGGACCTTCTTCTCACCTCCGCGGAGAGGATTCGTGATCGAAGGCAGGAGCGCCCGCCAAGTCGCCGCGGGATCCTCGAAGAAATCGAACTCCGTCAGGCGGATGTTCGACGACCGGCCGCGCACGGTATCGGGACGGCCTGGCACAGCGCGTTCGCGCGAACCGTTCTCGTAAACGATCTCGGCGCTCTTGAGGAGCGTCTCTGAGCCGCCTTCGCGCTCTTCTCGATAATCCTTGATGTAGAGGTCGAATGCCTCCGCCCAAAGCTTGTCCTGCTCGATCGAGTCGAGCGCCTGCCGTTCTGACGGCGCGGCGATCATCCATTCGGTGCCCGGCCGCTCGTGACAATCTTCGACGGTCTCCCCTGCGTGCGTGAAATCCTTTCCGCCCTGGCGGCACATCAGCGTCGCTTTGAAGCGCGAGCGGTCGTGCTTGATCTGGAATTGGTATTCCAACAGCAGCGATCGGGGATCGGCCTTCGGATAAGGATTCGTCCAGCCGCTCAGCGTGGTGCCGAGCTTGTGATCCGCGACGAGCTTTTCCTTCACCTCGCGGGTCATCTGCCAGACAGGATCGGACGCAGCCGCGTTCATCGCCTGCACGACCTGGGCGCGGAGCTTTTCGAAAGCGTCTTTTTTCCGGTCGGCCATGATCAGAGGTGGAAGATCGAGCGCATCCGCTGATTGCGCTCCTCGTCCGAAAGCGTTTTGTCCTGGAGCACGCCCTTCGCGGCATCCGCCTGCGCCGCCTTCTGCTCGAGCAGCGCGACCTTGCGCGCGTCGAGAGAGAGGCGTTCTTGCTGGATCGCGATCTTGGCCGAGTCGCCGATCACCTTGAGCAGCGCCTTCGCCGTCCCGATGTCGGGCCGCGGGCTCATCATCGCCTCGAAGGCGAGCTGGCGGGCGCGCTCGAGCGATGCCTTGTCGTAGTCGCCACCCAGGAGCTTCGCGAATTCATCCGCGAATTCCGCCGAGCGCGCCTTCTGCATCGGCGCTGCAAAGGTCTGGTAGAAGTTCACCAGGGCGCCGGTCGACACCTTCATGCCGAATTGCTCCTGGCAGGCCTTCACGACCTCGGCGTAGCTCCGATTCTCGATCGTGAGCCATGCGGCGATCTGCTCCTGCTGCTCGATCGGCAGGCTCAGGAGCTTGGCGTCTGAGCGCGGTTTCCTCATGCCGCGCATCCTCCGCTCACGACCATCGGAGGAATCCTTGTCGGCAACCCCAGGGCGCCTAACCGACTCGTCTTTGCCCAGGGTGCGGTCGCAGATTTCGCGGGTTGGTGGATAGAAATTGAACCGCTCGCCGACAGGTGGATACCCCGAACCACCTTCGTCGCGGAAACAGGAAACGCGACGGCCGAAGCATCGGCGAGCGGGTTGTGTGCGGGCCGGGAAAGCTGACCGAGCCGGGCGCGAGTCTCGCAGCATTGCGCCGAAGCGGTGTGGGTGTCTGCGGCTGTCGGGCCGTTGGCTCGGAGTTGGTTGTGGCGCATCGCCCACCAGGTGAGCGTCAGAAAGAGTGTTCCCAGCGAGAGCGCCAGGAGCCAGTCCGTGAGAGTTGCGCGGGGGAGATTCACGGGCGTTCAGAGAGCCAGACGCGGCCAGCGTCGGTGATCTTCCACTTGGCGCCCTCGTCGGCCGTCGTGATGCCGGCGACCAGGCGATCCTCATCCGCCCGGCGCAGCTCCGCCTCGAATTCCGAGCGGGTCGGCGCGGGCAGCACGCGGCGACCGGCGTCGGCGGATAGCGTGTCCTGCGGGAGCAGGTAGTTGTCCGGCACGTCGTCGAGCGCCTGGAGGATGGCGCGGCGGATCTGGAGGCGGCGTTTCATCGGGCGGCTTCGACTGTGCGTTGGAGGGTCTCGATCGCTTCGCCGTGCTTGGCGACCTTTTCGCTGATCCCATCGATGCGATTGTGCACCTTGCCCAGTTCGCGCTCCTGCTTGCCGCGCATCTCGGTCAAGTTGTCGGTCAGGATATCGACCGATCGATGCAGGATGCCGAGCTCACGGCTGTTCTCGCTGAGCGCCTTGGTCTGCTCGGCGATGCTCTCGCGCAGTGCGTGGATCTGGGTCGGCTCGATCTGGCGCTCGCCGTCCTTGCCGGAGACGGTCCGGAAGATCGCGATCGCCGATACGACCACCGAGCCGGCTGTCGCGAAGATGAGCAGCGTGTTTTGGGCGTCGGCCCCGACGACTTCGGCAAGGAGGTTCATGACGCGGTCGGCGCGATGCCGCTGTGCTTCTTGATGTTCATCTGGAGCATCAGCTCCATGTGGCGGAAATCGATGTGCCACTTCTCAAGCTCCGGGTGCTCCGGATCGGGCCATACGCGGATCATGCCGGCGTCGTGCTCGAGGTGATACTCATGCCCGTAGATGTCGATCAGGGCGTTGTAGCGAGCCCGGAACACACCATCGACGGCGTAGCCATCGGGCAGCCGTGCGATGATCCCGCTGTTGCGAGAGGCCCCCGAGTAGCTCGCCTGCGCCGGCTGCACGATCCGCGGCGTAACGGTTGTCGTGCAACCGGCCAGGGCGAGGACCGCGGCGCCGATGAAGATCGCCGCGATGCGCGAGGGCCGAATGGAAAAGGTGTTCATTCGCCGGCGAGTTTGCGGATTTCGTCGAGGTCGCCCTTGGCGGCCTTGTCGTCGGCCTCAGCCGCTTCCTTCGCGATCGTGGCGTCGGTGCTGGCTGCCGCGTTGGCCTGCATCGTCGGCGAATTCTTCTCGCCGTCGCGCTGGGCGCGGTAGCCAAAGAAGGCCGCCACCGCCTTGAAGCCGTTGCTGATGAGGTCGACGATGCCCATGGCTCAGGAGCCCTGCGTCGCTTTGGCCTGGGCCGCTGCGTTGTGGATGCCATCGGCAACGGCGCCGATGAAGAGCTTCACGTCGGGCCGGATCGCGTTGTTCGCCATCGACTGGTAATTCTTGGCGTAGCGGGCCCAGGCCGCATTGATGGTCGCCACGACGGCCTTCTCGTCGGTCGGCGAGAATGCGTAGCCCTTGGCCTTCGCCGCGGCGATCATCGCATCGGTGTCGGCCGAGGTGAAGGTCGCGCCCGAGAATGCCCCGAGCGCGTCGGCCAGGGCATTGGCGGCACCGATGTAGTTCGCGTTCTTCACGAGCACCGGAACCAGGCCGATGGAGATCGCATCGTCGACTCCGTTGGCGATCAGCTGTTGCTGACTCGTGACCGGCATCGGAGTCGTGGTGCAGCCGACAAACGCGAGCGCGCAGAACGCCGCGGAGAGGAGGAGGAGGGGCTTAATCATGGACGGATTCGGGAGGAAGTTGGGGCGCGGCAGCGGCGCTCGGGGCTGCTGTGTGCTGCGCGAGCAGTTCGTCGGGGTCGGTCGGCAGCGGGTGCTGCTGGAAATACAGCAGGGCGTTGCGCAGGAAGGCCGTGGCGAAGACGGCCAAGGCCATCCGCCAATTGGGCTCGGAGATCGATGGGGATACCGCGGCGCCCGCGGCGATCCCCAGGAAGGCATCGATGGCCCCCACGCCGCCGTTCCAGGCGGTAGCGAAGAGGCCGAATGCGTAGTGCAGCGCGTAGCGCTTGAGCTTCGCTTTCATATGATCCTCCCGCTGGGTTTCAGGAGGGGCTCGCGTTCCGCGGAGGACGGGCGCTTGGCCGGCCGGTGATTACTGACCTGGTCGACTAGATCCGCGCCTACCCCCCGCGCCAGGGCGGGTTCGAGATAGAGGTCAAACGCCTGTCCCTCGTGGACGCGAACACGGCACCGGATCAGCCGCCCCGCGCGGGAGCAACTGACCGCGAGGACCCGGAGGCCCACGATGCCGCTTTCAACGTGACTTTGGGAAGGTGCTGCCATTAAGACGGCAGCAGCTTACCAGCACGCGAGTTATGCGCCTAACCGACCATTGTGTCGGTTGCCTCCATTGCCAAATTTCCACCGAGTGGAAATTTCAACCGGGAGAATTTTCCCTATTGTTGGCCCATCGCCGCCTGCATCTTCCGCACCTTCTCGGCGGTCTCTTGCTCGATGCGTCGCTGAAAGTCGGCATCGGATTCGATGATGCCTTCCCGCTGGAGCACCGTGCAACTGATCGGGAACCGGGTCTTTGCAGCGAGATATGGCATGTGAGTAATCTCATCCACATTGATGAAGATCTCCGAGTAACCAAAGCCATTCCGGGGAACGACCTCAAAGCCCACCCGCCCCCCGGTAATGACGTGAAACTTGCCGAGTCCAAAGCCGATGACGGCCACCAGGAGCAATGCGAGAGCGACGATAGATCCGGTCCGGGACGCAGCCTTCTTCGCGACGAGCGGTTCTCCGCAACCGGGACAGGCCTGGGCGTTCGAAGAAACCTCACGTTGGCAGCTTGGACATTTGATGAGAGTCATGGCGTTTTATCGATTTGATGCTGGCTATTTGCAGGAAACGTTCAGGCTGGATTTTTGGGTGTATTCGTGCAGGTGAGACGTTGCTTCAATGATTACCACCAGCGGGCTGCGACGCATCTGGCATCGTGGCCGACAACGTCGTTCCATTTCCAAATAAGCTCGGGATCCCCCAGCAGCTAAGATTGCGGCTCGCGCGGGCGACGACGCTGCATGAAGCGACGGCAGTCGGATTGGCGGCAATTGTCCTTTTGGATCTCATGGACCGCCCGTCTTCTGCCCAGGCTTGTGTAATTCCGTTTCCTCCGGCGGCAAAAGCTCGGAAAGGATTTCCTGCGCGCGGCCCAAGGTCGAAGCATCGAAATCAGCGCGGCGAGAAGCGGAGAGTGGTTGCTCGAGGTGCATCTTCATCTGCTCGTTGATCCAACCCAAGCGGCTCTGGTCGTTCCCCGCGAGCCGCATGATGTGCTCAAATCGCCTGCGCACTTCCCGCGCGACAGGGGGAGGAGGCTTAGCGCCGGATGTGATGTCAGTTCTCTTTTCGTCTCCATAGAGAGACCTCTCGTCCGCGACTTGATATTCCTCTTTTATCGATCCGATCTTCACGGCCGATTGGATCTGAAAGAGCTTCATTCGGATCAGTTCCGATACCTCTTCCTTACCTCGCTCCAGACGCGAAACCCATTCGCGTGTGACCCCTAGATAATTCGCCATCTTCTCCTGCCCCCAGCCCAGCTGGCGACGGATATCATGCAATTGGTGATTCAGGGATCTATCCATGTGATCGGGTAGAGTTCACTTTTTTGAAGTAACTTCTCTTTTTGGTGTTGACGTGAAGTTAGTTCACGTGTGTGAACTATGCACACATACACCCCATGCCTTCACGAAATCAAGCCCGAATCGCTTTTCGAAAGAAACTGGCCGAGAAGGATCTCTCGGTTAAGGACCTCGCTGCGAGGGTCGGGTATCCGCGCGAAACCGTCTCGCGCGCAATCCACCATCAGAAGTTCCCGAGGGTGCTAGCGAAGATTCGGGAGGTGCTCTATGCATGAGGTGGCGACAGCGCTAACGGTCGCGTTTCGACACATCGACGACCCAACGACCAGCGAGACCGAGCGTGAGGCAATTCTCAAGGCCATGGTACGCTGCATGCGCGGCGAACCCGCCGAAACAGCCTCGCGGGTACTCCATCACCTCCACGAGGCCAAGAGCCACCAGCTGACGCTTCGAGGCATCCTCGAGCGCCGCGCCTGACGATGACTGAGCAACTCCAGTTTTCGGCGATGCTGCACAGCCTCGACTTCCCCGGCCGCACTACCCTGCGCGCCGAAGAGATCGCCGCCAAGCTGGGGATCACCCGCCAGCACGTCCTCAATCACATTGAGGATGGCTCGCTCCAGGCGATCGATGCCCGACGCGACGGCGTCGAGCGCCGCTGCCTGCGGGTCCCGCTCGAGTCCTACCGCGATTGGATCGTGCGCCGCCTCACCACGCCCTCCGAGCGCCGCAATCTCCTTCGTGACCTGCCAAAGGCCACGCTCCGCGAACTCCGCCGCGAGATCGACCAGATCCTCGCCGCCTAAACCCCTCCTATGTCCAAAACATCGAAATCAACTTCCGCCCTTGTCGTCCTCGGCGACAAGGAACTCGGCTTCAACGCCCAGCAGCTGCCCAAGCTCCAGGCCGCAGCGCTCCAGCTGATCGACCAGGTGCGCCTCCTTGAGAGGCAGAGCGCCGGCCATGCCATCATGGCGGGTCTCACGCTGCACCGCGTGAAGGTCTCGCTGAAGTTCGGCGAGTTTATGCCCTGGCTCAAGGCCAACGTCCGCGGCGTCCGGTATTCGCAGTGCAACTACTACATGCGCCTCGCCACGGTCTTCGTCGAGAAGCAGCATGTCAAAAAGCCCGACCTACTCGCGTTGCCCGGCGACCAGACGAGTCTCGCGATCGACGAGCAAGCCAGCGACGAGACGCGCACCTTTTTCCTCAAGCTTTCCGAGTTTGTCGGCGACCGTTCCCTCAACGACCTCCTCGAGAAATACGGCATCAAGGGAGCTCCTGCTCTCGGGGGCGCCCGCGAAAAAGCCGACACCGACGAGCCGGCGCCTGCGCCCACCCCCGAGGCACTGTACCTCCAAAGTCGCGATGAGATCGGCGACCTGATCACCCGCGCCGAGGGGCTGCTCCTGCGCGAGAACCGGCTCCAGTTCCTCGTCGGTCATCCCGAGGAAATCAACGGCGTCGCGGCCTCGCTGCGCGCCCTGGCCGACAAGGTCGAAGCCGCCGCCAAGGACCTCACACGCAAGTCAGCCTAACCCCTTCTTTCCGATGCACCCGCTCGAACTCGTCACGTCGCCTGATTCCGCACCGGCTTCGATCGTCGCCTTCTCGGTGCCGATGGCGGACAGCCTCCAATTCGCTTCCCTCCCGGAGGCGCGACGCCACGAGGTCACAGTCACGCTTCGGCTGATCGAGCGGGTGCATCACCTCCTCCGCGAAACATCGCTGCATCAGGCCTGCAAGATCATCGCAGCTTCCTCGCAGCACATCATGCGCGGATGCTCCGCGGGAACGCTGCGCCGCAAGTACGAGGCCTACGTCGAGTCTGGCCACAAGTGGACGGCGCTCGTCGCCGCCTACAAGGGCCCAAAGGCCGGTCTCCCCGCGGAATTCATCGAGTACGTCCGCCAGCTCGCCGAAGAGAATCAGCGCTCCATGGCCGAGGCCTTCGCCCTGGTGCGCGACCTCTGGCGTAACGGGCATCCGATCCCCGGATACGGCACCTGGGCCGAGCACTACCTCAAGCTCTACCCCGAGCGACCGCTCCCCAAGCACATCCCGACCAGTTTCATCCCCGCCGGCTGGAGCAACCGCACCCTCTACCGCAAGGCCCCCACGAAGGGCGCCCGCACGCTCTACCAGCGCGGTTTCGCAGCGGCAAAGAAGCATTTCCCGAGCGTGAAGCGCGACCCCTCCCAGCTGCGCCCGCTCGAGCTGATCGTGATCGACGACTTTGAACTCGACTGCCTGTGCGTCTTCCGCGGCGACGCCAAGAACAAGCCCCAGATCGGTCGCGTCGCCGGGCTCCTCGCCATGGACGTCGCCACCCGCCGGAAGCTCCACTGGGGCCTCGGCCAGCGCATGGAGCGCGAGGAGCGTCAGGCCGACGGCACCGTCAAGACCGTCCGCACGGGCATTTCTCGGATCGATGTCCAGATGTTCATTCACACGCTGATCGAGAAATACGGTCTCCCCGCCTACCAGATAACGATTCTTTGCGAAAACGCCGCCGCGTCGATCTCACCCGAGCTTGAGCTGTCCCTCAGCGCCCTGTTCGGCGGCGCGATCAAGGTCGAGCGCACCGGGCTGATCAATTTCCGCGGCCTGTCCAATGGCTTTGTCCAAGGCGGCGGTCGCCCCTGGGACAAGGGCTGGATCGAGTCCGCCTTCAACTTCCTCTGGAACCGCCTCGGCAATCTCCCCGGCTACAAGGGAAATAACGCCCGGCTCAACGCTCCCGCCGATCTCGAGGCCAAGCTCAAATACACGCGGCTCCTCATCGGCCAGGGCGAGGGCGCCCTCAATCTCACACCCGAGGAGATCGCCCAGGTGCGTCTCCCGTTCCCGTCGATCGAGTCTCTGACGCAGGCCTTCGCCTGGGCGTGCGCCTCCATGGACGCCCGGACCGATCACAAGTACCTCGGCTTCGACCGGGTGACCGAATTCTTCCTCGCCGAAGCGTCCGACCCGGTGCCGTTCTCGTCGCTCGCACTGTTGAGCCCCGCCGAGCAGACCGCCGTCAAGCCCGTCGAGCGCATGGAATCTCCCCTCGAGCGCTGGGCTCGCCTGACGATGAACGCTCCGCGCACGCCCGTCCAGGCGCCCGTCCTCGCGCTATTCCTGCTCACGCCAAAGAAGGTCATCTGGCGCAACCAGGCCCTTTCCTTTGTCCACGGCGGCAAGGGCTATTCCTACGTCGACGAAGACGGCAAGCTCCTCGTCGACGTGGAGGAGGGGACAACTTTCCTCGGCTACTTCGATCCGGCCAACCCCGAGAACCTCCATGTCGCCACCCTCCAGGGCGCCTACAAGGGCACGCTCAAGCGCCTCGGCGGCCGGCGCGGCATGGTCGACATCCGCGACAATGCCGCGGTCTCCGAGGCCGGCGGCCAGATCGCCAAGATCGTCAACCGCACCGTCGCCGAAATCCGCGAACGCCATGCCGAGGAGGACGCCCAGCTCGCCGCCGACCGCGCCCACAATGACGCCATCGTGCAGGCCCACCAGGAGCGCAGCGTGGGCCTTTCCCGCGCCGAACACCTCGCCCAGGCCGTCGGCCAGATCGCCGCCGCCAAGATCGCGCAGGACGCC
>JAJXYI010000126.1:19100-25167 GCA_021780625.1 bacterium
GACAAGGCCCTCTCCAAGGCCAAGGGCCTCGACGCGACCGACCTCTTTTAACGCTGAGGCCCCAGGCGGTGCAACGCCGGGGGCCGAGGCCATGTGCAAAAACCGAAGCTCAAAACATGGACAACGAAACCCAAATCCCAACTCCGCCCGAAGCGCAAGCTCCGGCCGACACATCTGCCGCCCAGGTTGATCGCGCGCAGAGCAACCAAGGCAACACCTCGCGCGCCTCCTGGCGCATCTCGCTGGACGCCGTCCGCTCGAACATCGCCTACATGAGCCCCGAGGCCAAGGAACTCCTCGTCTGGGCGTTCACGTGGTGCATCGACCCGGCGCACCCGATCGCCTTCGAGACCTTCTGCGATCGAGTCAGCGCCTCCGCGAACACCGTCTACAAGTGGTACAACGGAAAGTACAAGCACCCTGAGAGCGGCAAGCTCATGGATCTCTCCGAAAAGGCCGTGAAGTCCCTGCGCGACTTCCGCCGCATCGAACTCTCTCGGGCGAAGCTCGGCCGCAAGCGCTTCGTCGTCACCCAGACCGCCCGGAAGGTCTTCTGGGCCTGCGATCAGGCCCGCAAGAGCAATACCCCGGTCATGGTCTTCGGCGGCAGCCAGATTGGCAAGACCGAGGCCTTCCGCCAGTACTGCATCGACAACAACCACGGCAAGTCGGTGCACGTGGAACTCGAGGCCGTCAACGGCCTGCGCGGGCTCCTCCAGGCGATCGCCAGCAAGCTCGGCATTTCGCCCAAGGCGAACACGCCCGACCTCATCGAGCGCATCAAGCGCGGTCTCACCTCCGACATGGTGCTCATCCTCGACGAGGTGCACCTCCTGGCCAACGTTTACCGCAAAGGCTCGTTCTTTGCCGCGATGGAGCAGCTGCGCCGCATCTACGATGCGACCCAGTGCGGCATGGTCCTCTCGTACACAGAACTCGGATACGCCCAGGCCGAGAAGGAGCGCAAGCGCGAGTTGGTCCAGATCTTCCGTCGCGGCGTCCACAAGGTTAACCTCGGAGCAATGCCCACCGTCGAGGACGTGCGCCGCATCGTCGAGGCCTTCGGGCTAACCTGGAGCGAGCGGCATGAGACCGTGCAGGTCGCGCCGGGAATTTCCGACACGCCCTTCGAGGCGCTCAAGCAGCTCGCCGCCGAGCAAGGCCTCAAGGCCATCATCGAGCGCATCCGCCTGGCCAACGACCTCGCCGCCGACGACGAGCGCGACGCCATCACCTGGGCCGATTTCCTCACGGCCCACTACGCCGTCGAGCGCAACGCTCAGGCGCCCGTCTCCGGATGGGGAAAGGAGGCCGCGTGAAGAGCAATTTCCCGCCCTCCGAGCATTCGGAGCAACCGAATACTCTCGGCGATCTCATCAAGTCAGTTCGGGATATCAAGGCCGCAGAGGCTCGGCAGGCTGAGGCCAACCGAATCGGGAAACAGGTTGTGTTCGCCTCATTCTTCGCCTGGGTCGGCTTCTCGATCGTCATCTACGCCTGCTGGGGACTGCTCGGACTCGGCCTCTGGTTCGGCATCCCCTTTGCCCTCCTCGCGCTCTTCAGCTTCGCGAAGCTCTGCTTCGTGATCCGGAAAGGCGGTGCGTCGTGAGCAAGAACTGGAAACCATCGCGGGCAAGGCTTCTCCGCTCAGCGAGAGCCTTAATCTTTCTCTCGGAATATATAATCCAAGCCCTTCCCGTCGAAGTCGGGACCGAGGTCGCTGCGCAATACCTACTCATCGCCCGGAATGACCTAACGGCAATATCCAAAATAGCCGGGATCACGGCTCGCGAGATGCATCGCGCGAAGCAGAAAGGGAGGCGGCCGTGAAGCGCCCCTATACTCGAAAGTCCATTTTGGAGCGCATCGAAAAAGCCATCGCCGCTTCTAGGACTGCCTTAAATCGTAGCCGTCGGGACGTGAACCCCTGGTCTCAATCAGACTATCTACATGAGATGATCGGCCTTCTTGCCGATGCAATCCGTCTCGCGACCGAAAAAATCAAGGAGAACGAGCTAAATAAGCTCCGCATTCAGAACGGTTGGGGGCTTGCCGACGCACTGAACTACTCCGAACTGCTGCTTCTTAAGCAGCTGAAGACTTCGCCTGGAACCGCATGCTTCTTCGCCGACAAATCCATCAATGAGAGATTGACGGCAATCTGGCAGAGGGAGCCAAAGCGGCTCATCCGGCTCGATCGGGATGGAATAATAAGCTGGATGCTCAGTGGGCCAACCTGGGCGGCCATAGATGATGCCGTTCGTTTTCGCGAAAAAGAAGAGCTTCCGACAGTAGACAAACCCATCGGAGGTGCGTCGTGAGCAATCCCGACCACACCCTCGAGCACTGGGAGCGCATCAACGCCTCGCTGCGCGCCCCCTGCAACGTCCGGCCGGCCGTCGAGCTGACCCGCTCCCGCATCTGGCTCCAGCGCTCCACCGCATGGCTGCTGTGCGCCGTCCTCCTGACCGGCGGCTTCGTCGCCGGCCTCTTCATTCACCTCCTCTTCATCCAGCCGTGAGCGCCGCCTTCTCCCTGCCGCGCCACGACTGGCGCAAGATCGACCCGGTCGACAACTCCGACGACGTGCTCGTCGTCGTGCCCAACCCGAACGGCTCCTGGGCCCTAAAATTCGAGCATGATCCCGACGACAAGCGCATGGGACATTTCCCGGACGCCGAGGCCGCCTACACCGCCGCCATCCGCTGCTGCAAGCATGTCCGCCGTCCCACGCCGCTCCCTCACCAGGAGCCGCTCAGCACCCTTCAGAATCCCGAAACCAAATTCCTCAAACTCCTCTCCGAATCATGAGCATCTCCGAACTCGAAACCCTCTGCGCCGCCTACGCCAAGGCGCGCTCCGAACTCGCCGAGCGCGTCTCCGCGCTCGAGGCCGAACTCTCGGCCGCCAAACGCCGCCACATTCGCGGCATCAAGACCGCCGCCGCCCGCGCCACCGATCTCCAGGCGCAGCTTCACTCCGCGATCGCCGGCGCCCCCGAATTCTTCGAGGAGCCACGCACGCAGACCTTCTCCGGCATCAAGGTCGGCTACCAGAAGGGCAAGGGGAAGCTCGACTGGGACGACGACGCCAAGGTCTGCGCCAAGATCCGCAAGCTGTGCTCCCCCACGCAGGCCGAGGCCCTCATCCGCATCGAGGAGCATCCCAACGCCGAAGTCCTCAAGTCCTGGTCGGCCTCCGAACTCGCCAAGTTTGGTATCCGGATCGAGGGTACGGGCGACCAGATCGTCATCAAGGCCTCCGACTCCGAAATCGATAAGCTCGTCGCCTCCATCCTCAAGGAAGGCCTCAAGCTCGCCGAGGAGGTCGCAGCGTGAGCCTCTCCCAGGCAGATCTCCGGGCCAAGCTCGTCGCCGCCGGCCTCAACGCCACGCTCTGGCAGTTCCCCGACGACGATTTCGAGGAGTGCTCGTTCGGCTTCGTCATGGCCAACTGGACCGCCTGGCTCGCCGCCCGACCGAAGGAACTCGTCATCACGGTCGACATGGGCGGCAAGCCCGTGCTGCTCCCGAAGTGGGTCCCGAACGCAGGCGACTGCGACAACCTCGCCTTCGGCACCGTCTGTTGGGCCGACACCGGCAATGCCCTCAAGGCTGTGCTCAGCGGACAGGCCCGCGGCGGTCTCGCCTACGGCGCGATGTTCTATCAGGCCGGCCCCGCCCGGCCCGACAACTTCGGCATCGCCGGCGCCCATGCCATTTGCTGGTTCGTCGATTTCGACGGCGCCGTCCGCTATTTCGAGCCCGGCATGGGCTGCGAGGTGTTCCCCAGCCAGATCGAGCGCGCCTCGGCCTACTTCGGCTTCGCCCTATGAGCACCTCACGCGAACAGCGCCTCCTGGTGGTCCTGTGGACCCTCGTCCTCCTCATCATCGCCTTCGGAGTCGTCGCCTTCACCTCCGGCTGCGCCACGACGCGCCTGGATCCCCGAGATCCCGCCGTCTACCAGCCGGTCAACCCGCAATATCCAACCCCCTGAGTCCATGGCCCTCACTCGCGCCCAGGTCGCCCTCTACTGGCGGGAATGGTCGGCATGCAAAAAGGCCCGCGCCGCTCGCGGCCTCTGCATCACCGACGCCGCCCGCCACGCGCTGCACCGCGAGGCGCTCGGGCGCGAGTGTTCCATGACCGAGCTCGGCAACGATGATCTAACCCGCGTCCTGGGCGCTTTCCGGGCCTTCTCCCGCCCCGATGACGTCAACGCCCAGCTCCACGCGATCGACGATCCCAAGGAGCGCCGCGACGCCTTTGAGAACCAGGCCCGCGAACTCCTCGATGAGATGCAGCTCCTCGGGAAAAAGTGGGACGGCACCGACCATCGCGAGAACTATCTGAATGCCATCGCGTGGCGGGTATTCGGGAAGCCCCTACGCCAGCTCGACCACCAGGAGATGGCGAAACTGTTCTTCAGCCTCGCCGCCCGCGTCCGCGCCATGAAACGCAAGCAGCAGAGCCAGGACAAGGCCGCTGCAATCGCCGAGCAGGAGTCCGGCAACAGCCCATTCTGAGCCATGCAACTCGACCTCGATCTCTCCCGCAGCAAGGCCCCTGTCGTGAGCCGCCAGGAGATCGAGACCGTCGTACAATTTCTTGCCGGCCGCCCCTGGACCACCGCCGCCGAAATCCTCGCCGCCCTGGGCGTCGACGATCGACGCCTCCGGGTGATCGCCGAGCAGTCCGAAGGCCTGATCCTCAGCGGCCCCGGATGCCCCGGATACAAGCTCCTCACCGCTGCCGCCCAGTTCCGGGAGGCCGACGAATCCGCCAACCGCCTCGAATCCCAAGGCCAACGCATGATTTTCCGCGCCCTTCAAATCCGCCGCCGCGCTCACTCTCTCATCCGATGAACGAACAGCTTCCTCCAGTCCTCCCCCCTGTCCTTGATGCATGCTGCGGGCCGAAAATGTTTTGGTTCGACCGCCGCGATGCCCGCGCCCTTTACGTCGACAAACGGCGCGAAATCTGCACCGCCGACACCCGCGAAGGTCGTCGATCCATCGTCGTCGATCCGGATATCGTCGCCGATTTCCGCGCACTTCCCTTCGCCGATGAGAGTTTCTCTTTGGTCGTCTTCGATCCTCCACACACTTTCGCGGGTAAGAAGGGCTGGACTGCCAAGAAATACGGCTCTCTCACGGCAGGATGGCGCGATGAAATCGCCGCTGGATTCCGGGAGTGCTTTCGAGTTCTCAAACCGCGAGGGACGCTGATTTTCAAATGGAACGAGCACCGCGTCCCGGTCTCGACAATACTCAGCCTCACTCCCGAAAAGCCGCTGTTCGGCCAGCGATGCGGCACGACCGCAAAGACTCACTGGATCGTCTTTTTCAAGTAGTGAACTCCCTCGAAATCATCCTCGCCGAGCGCGAGCAGCCCCGCCAGACCCGAGACGATGCCGCGGTGATCGCGTGGCTCAACCAGGGCGCGGCCCCCGAAGAGCGCCTGCTGAAATTCGATGCCTGGGCTCGGAAGATCCTCGCTGAGAAACTCGACTGGAGTTGGGCAGGGGAGGCGGAGAGCAAGCGCATCGAGCAATGCCGAATCTATCTCGAGCGCATCGTCCTCGAGCTGTGGCGCCGCGGCTGGATGCTCGATGGCCGGCGCCTCGCCAACCACATCGAGCGTGCCGTGGGTGCTGTCGCGCTCCAACAGAAGGCCGGTAAGATCGGCACATTCTGGCCCTATTTCCAGGCCGCGGTTGATCGCTATGTCGGTATCAACGCAGAAGAGATCCGCGAGGAGGCCATGCGTGCCGGCTCCCACATCAGCCAAGCGATGACAGCCCTCAGTATCCATCGCCGCGCGACCGGCACCTCCATCCCCGAGCTGATCGCCCAGCGCACCGAGGAGATCTCGACCGCCAAGGCCGAGACCCTCCGCTCCAAACTCTCCCGCGCCCGCCAGCGCGCCCAGGCCGCGGCGAATCAAGCCGAACTGCTGTGAGCCTGCCCCTCCAACTCGGCCTCGCCGCCTTCTGCATCACCCTCGGCATCCGCCTAGCCCTCCGCACCGACCGCCTCCTTCCCGCTCTCGCCTGCAACCTCAAA
>JAJXYI010000356.1 GCA_021780625.1 bacterium
TGGGTTGTCGGACTGCTTGCCGGCCTGTACCTCGGCACATTCTATCACCGGCGGCTGGGGACCTCGCGCGCCGACTGGCCGGAGGAGCGAGTGCAGAATCCGCGCAACCTCGGACCATGAGTGGGTCGCTAACAGCACGATTTCGTCTGGCCATGGATTCCGGCCGGACCGAGAGAAAGGGTCGCGCGCCGATCTCGGATGGCGCGCGACCCAATTGTGCGCCATCCGGCTCGTCGTCCTCCAGTTGGCGGGCAGGCACGGGAATCGCTCCGGGCGCTGGCCCTCCGTTTGGCTTTCAGCTTTCAGTTTTCAACCGTTCAGCGAATCTATCCTCCCGCGCATGAGCGATTACCGCCCCGATCCCGACGCCCTCCTCGCCTCGCTGCATCGTGACGAGGCGCGCGCGCGGCGCGGCAGGCTGAAGGTCTTTTTCGGCATGTGTCCCGGGGTTGGGAAGACCTACGCGATGCTGCGTTCGGCCCAGGACGAACTGCGATCGGGCACGGACCTGGTCGTCGGGGTGATCGAAACCCACAAGCGTGCCGAGACCGAGGCGCTCCTCGTGGGGCTGCCGGTGACTCCCCGGAAGCGCGTCGACTATCGCGGCATCGAGCTCGCCGAGATGGACCTCGAGGCGATCCTTGCACGTAAGCCCAAGCTCGTGCTGGTCGACGAACTGGCCCACACCAACGCCCCGGGTTCGCGCCATCCGAAACGGTACCAGGACGTCATCGAACTCCTGGACGCCGGTATCGATGTCTTTAGTACGCTGAACGTCCAGCACCTGGAGAGCCGGGCGGACACGGTGCGACAGATCACGGGGGTGCAGGTGCAGGAGACCGTGCCCGACTCCGTGTTCGAACTGGCGGACCAAGTGGAGCTCATCGACCTGCCGCCCGAGGGGCTCATCGAGCGGCTCAAGGACGGGAAGGTCTACCTGGGCGACAGGGCCCAGACCGCGGCGGACAACTTTTTCAAGGAGACCCACCTCACGGCCCTGCGCGAGATGGCGCTTCGGTTCGTGGCCGAGCGCGTCGACAAGCGGTTGCGCGAGCTGAGGGCGCCCGGCCAGCTCAAGACCGTGTGGCGCTCGGGGGAGCGGTTGCTAGTCGGCGTGGGGCCGAGCCCGTCGTCGACCCAGCTGATCCGCTGGACGCGCCGGATGGCCGCCGCGCAGGGCGCCTCCTGGATCGCGGTGGGGGTGGAGACCTCGAGGCCGCTGCAGGTCGACGACCAGCACCGGCTCGACCACAACCTGGCGCTGGCTCGCGAGCTCGGGGCGGAGGTGGTCGTGACGCACGACGACGACGTGGTGAGTGCGCTCCTGCGGGTGGCCCTGCAGAACAACGCGACCCAGATCGTGGTAGGCAAGTCCCGCAGCCCGCGCTGGCTCGACGCGTTGCGCGGGGGCAGCCTCGTGGACCGGCTCCTGCGCACGAGCCGGGGCGTTGACGTGTACGTGGTTCCGCCCGAGCGGTCGGCGGAAAAGGAGTCGAGCTGGCTGGACCTTCGCCCGACCTTCTCTTCGCCTGGACGTGAATACGGTCTGGTCGGGAGCGTGCTCGCGGCGGTGACCGCGGTCTCGTGGTTCGTGGTGCCCTGGTCGGGCTACATGGCGATCGCGCTGTTTTACCTGCTGGCGGTGATCGCGCTCAGCCTTCGCGTCGGGCGCGGACCGCTTATCCTCGCGGGCGTGCTGAGCGCGCTGCTCTGGAACTTCCTGTTCATCCCGCCGATATTCACCTTCTACATCGGCAAGTTTGAGGACGCCATGATGTTCGTGACCTACTTCGCGGTGGCCACGGTGGCGGGGCAGCTGACGGCGCGCATCCGGGCGCAACAGCAGCACGAGCGCGCACGCGAGGAGAGGGCGACGGCGCTGTTTCACCTTTCGCGCGCCCTGAGCGAGGCGAAGACGCTCGACGAAGGTGTGTTCGTGGCGCTGCGACAGACGGAGCGCCTGTTTGGCGGAACGAGCGCGTTGCTGCTCGCGACGGACGACGGACAGCTGGTGCCGCATTTCTCGGGCTCGTTCACCATGACCGAGAAGGAGCGCAGCGTGGCGGACTGGGCCTGGCGAAACCGTCGGAATGCGGGGCGATTCACGGAGACGCTCCCTTCGGCGGAGGGCTTTCACCTGCCGCTCGTGCGCGAGGGGCGCTGCCTGGGCGTGCTCGTGGTTCGGGTGGCCGAGGGCACCGGGTTGACGCTCGCGCAGCGGGACCTGCTCGAGGGCTTCGTCAACCAGCTGGCCCTGCTGGTCGAGCGCGAGGCCCTGCGTGCCGCGGGGGAGCGCGAGAAGCTGCTCGCCGAGTCGGAGAAACTCCACCGCACGCTCTTGGACGGCGTGTCCCACGAACTGAAGACGCCGCTCGCAGTGCTCTCGGCGGCGGCGGAGAGCCTGCCCTCGGACGCCTCCACGGTCGGCGGCGTCGCCCGCGAGATCCGCACGGCCACTCGTCGCCTGCATCGTTTGGTGAACAATCTCCTCGATCAGACGAGACTCGAGACGGGCACGCTCAGGCCGAAGCTCGACTGGTGCGATGCGAACGACGTGATCAACGGGGCGATCGACCAGATACGCGACGCGTTGGCGGCCCATCCCTTCGAAATGAACGTCGCGGATTCGATGCCCTTGTTTCGAGCCGATGCGGCGCTGATGGAGCAGGTGATCGTGAACCTGGTGGTCAACGCGGCGCTTCACACCCCGGAAGGCACGCCGATCTTTCTCGCGGCCGGAGTCGAACCGGCAAAAAGCCGCGTGTTTTTTGCGGTCGCCGACCGGGGCCCGGGGCTTCCACCCGACATGGCGGAGCGGCTGTTCAAGAAATTCCAGCGCGGCGATGAGGCGAGGGCGGGCGGCCTTGGGCTGGGGCTCTCCATCATCCGCGGATTTGTGGCCGCCCAGGGCGGCGATGTCGTCGCCGGTTCCAACCCCGGCGGTGGCGCGGTATTCACCGTCTATCTCCCCTTCCAGCCTCATAGCGAGGTTCCCGACGATGAATGAGCACGAAAAGGAAGCGCGTATCGGGGAGCGAGGAGCGGGAATGATTTCAGCTCCGAACGGGAGAACCCTTCGGGTTTTTCAGCAATGAGGATTGCGCAAGGACGTCTGGTTCGCGATCTCGGATCGATCTCCGCTCTTGCGACCTTTCCTCTCTGTCCTCCGGTGCTAGTGTCCTTCTCGATTTCCATTCCTCGCTCCAGGCTGCTTCCCTCCCATGACTGAATCCAAGCCCGACATCTTCGTGATCGACGACGAAGTGCAGATCCGGCGCCTCCTGCGCCTCACGTTGGAGACGGCGGGTTACGGCGTGCGCGAGGCCGACACCGGAGCGAAGGGCTTGAGCGAGATTGCATTCAAGCAACCCGATGCGGTGGTGCTCGACCTGGGGCTTCCCGACATCCCGGGCATCGATGTGCTCAGGCGCCTGCGCGACTGGAGCCGGGTGCCCGTCCTGATCCTCTCGGTTCTGGGGCAGGAGGACAACAAGGTCGCCGCGCTCGACGCGGGTGCGGACGACTACCTGACGAAACCGTTTGGGGCGGGCGAATTGCTGGCGCGGATACGTGTGATGCTGCGCCGCAGCCAGCCCGAGGATGGCGTGTCGGTGGTGCGGTTTGGAAAGGTGGAGGTGGACTTCGCGCGCCGCGTGGTGACCAAGGAAGGCCGAGAGGTCTCGCTCACGGTCAAGGAGTACGCCCTGCTGAGGCTTGTCGTCCAGCACCGGGGCAAGGTGCTTACGCACCGCCAGATCCTGCGCGAAATCTGGGGGCCGAAGTCCGAGGAGCAGACGCACTACCTGCGCGTGTACATGGACCGGCTCCGCAAGAAGCTCGAGGACGTGCCCGAGCACCCGGTGTTTTTCAAAACGGCCTTGGGAGTGGGGTATCGGTTCGAGGCAGAGTGAGCAGACTCAAACTCGGAAGTGGGTCGCAGGTCCTCAAGGCCGGCACCAAGGCGAAGAACATCCGACTTGTGGATGGCGATCACGAGATCGACTGCAAGATCGAGGGCGTGTCGATCGCCCTAAAAGCCTGCTTCGTGAAGAAGGCTTGAATCGGGAGCGATCCGGACAGGGTCGAGTTGCGGTTGCCCTGATTTGACGGACACCGGAAAGCGGGCGCCAGGAGCGGCGGGCGCCAGTCAATCTTCGGGAACCCGCGACGTGAGGGATCGGATGCCGAATCCCCCGGCTTCCCGCCCTCCGGGCCGGGAGGCCCGTATTACTGGCAATAGTACACGAAGGCCGGCGGAAGATTGGCCCACACGATCCGACTCACGCACACCTGGTCGAAGCGCCGCTCGAGTTCGCGCCTGAAACGCCGCGCCGAGGCGAATTGGCTCGCGTGCACATAGGCCATGGCGCTGAACGCACCTCCCGGCTTCAGCGATGCCTCCACGGCATCGAGAATCCGCCGCTGCAGGTCGCCCGACATGCTGCCCCAGGGCAGACCGGACACGATGCAGTCCGCGTGGCGGTGCCCGAGGCGATCGAGGTGCTGACGCAGATGTTCGGCGCTCCCACTGACCACCTGAACGTCGCGGAATTTCCTTTGAAGGCGGGCGGCCGACGGGTCGCGGAGCTCCAGCGCGACGAGCCGGGTGTGTGCGCCGATTTGGCTGCGCAGTGCGCGCGTGACAACGCCCGTGCCAGCGCCCAGCTCGACCACTGCGTCCGCCGCCGTCAGATCGACCGGTGGAATCATCGTGTTTGCGAGGCGCCGCGAGCTCGGGGCGACTGCGCCCACCACCCGAGGGCAGCGCACGAACGCGGAGAAGAATCTCCAGTACTCCCGGGAATGCGTATCCAGCTGGTTGGCCAACGCTCGGGCGCGGGTGCTTAGCAGGGACAGTTCTTTGGGGGCCGATGTTTTTCCCATATTGCTTCGAGGGTCTGAAGGATGTCGGAGGAGCGCGAGCGACCGCCGACCGGCGCTGATGGCCGAAATTGATATCGTCGTGTACTGGCCCGAAGCGACCAGCAAAGTCGGCGGAGCCGCCAGCACAAGCGGCATTTGCGGTCTGAGCACCGAAAAGGCGTATCTGATCCCTACGCCCACGGTAGGCCGGAGGAGGCGGAGATGGCGGAAACGCGAGTGGCGAATTTCAGGGAGCCCCGACTACACACTGCAATACGCGAAGGCTGAGCAGATCGCCTTGCTTGGCTCGCTGGCGGGCGTATCGCCACCTGTATCCTTCGGGCAACTGCGTTTCTTCGGACTGAGAAGTCCCCCGGGATCTTGCACTTCGTGTCCGCTGGGCGGAATGCCCGGGCCCGGAGCCGGCTGGGGATTCGGCCCGCGCTTGCCTTTGTGCTTATTGCGGGGACCTTCAGCCTGTCGGAAACACTCCCGCTCCCATGTCCAACAAGACGCCCGTCCTCTATTCGTACGCAAAGTGCTCCACGTGTCGCGATGCCAGCCGCTGGCTGGCGGCGCATGGAATTGCGGTCGAGGAACGGTCCATCTACGAGCGGCCGCCCACCGTCGCGGAGTTGAAGCGAATGCTCGGATTTCTGGATGGAAACCTGCGCCGACTCTTCAACACCTCCGGCATTCAGTATCGGGCGCTGGGTCTCGCGCCGAGATTGCCGGGCCTCACTGAAGTGGAGGCGCTCGCCCTGCTGGCGGGCGATGGACGGCTGGTGAAGCGGCCCTTCCTGCTCGCCGATTCGTTTGGCCTCGTCGGTTTCGACGAAGACGCCTGGAGCGCGCGGCTGGGGTAATGCCGTCCGCCGTGTTCGGGCTCCCGTTCTCAGGCGACCCTGGGCTGCGGCTTTCGGAATGAGTTTTCCTCCCCGCACCAGGGGCAGAACCAGCGGCTGCGCTTGGGCGCGTCGCCGACCGACCACCACTTGCTGCAGGCGCCGCAGCGAAAATGGCTCAGAACCTCAAGGGATCGGGTGCCAGTGACCCGGACGGAGGCAGGCTTCGACGAAGAAGAGCGACGGTTGGGCATGCGTGGAGTCACCACATCAGACTATACCGACGGAGAAAAGTCTGCAGGTCCGGCACCCGTCAGGGGCGATGCGTGTGCCGGCGTCGCAGCATGCCGTAGAGTGGAAGTCCGAGAAGCGCGGCCAGGAGCCCAAGCACGAAGCCGACCATCGCGCCGCCCAGCGCGGTTGCAAGGGTCCGGGTGATCAGATGGCCAAGCTCGAGATCGGCATGGTGGACGATCAGCGTATCGGCTGCGCCCACTACGAGTCCCGCCGCCGCTCCGAGGATCGAGATGCCGATGGCCGGGTATCCC
>JAJXYI010000252.1 GCA_021780625.1 bacterium
CCCGTTGACGTCCTCCATCGAAAACACGTGGTAGTCGACCATGTCGTACTGGTCGCCCAAGTCGTTGTCCTGGATGGTCGTCTCGCGATCGTGAGACGGGTAGATGAAGAGCTTCCCCTCGAAGACATGGGCGGACGGGTCCGCGGTGTAAAGGTGGGTGATGAGGGGCTTATCGGAGGCGGTCATGATGAGAGGCTGAAATTGAGTGTGCGCCGACGGCGAAAACCCGGACTGCGGACAGTCTGCCAAGCGCGGTCAATACCTCTCTCTTTTCGCTCCGGGTGTCGGAAGGGGATAGTCGATCTAACAATAGACGTCGGATTCGGAGGGCGGGGGACGGAAGTCGGAGGTCGGAGGTCGGAGGTCAGACGTCAGAATTTTTGGAGTGCGGAACCTCGGTTCCGCTTTTGGACGCGAGCCTCGGCTCGCGCCAGTGCGGCAGGTGCGGAGGACGGAAGACAGAAGTCCGTTTTCTCTGCGGCTCTGAGTGAGCTAGCATCGAGAGTGGGTATGAGATCGGGCAGGGACACAGTTGACCGGATGTTGGAGCCACGTCCGTATTCCTCCCAGGCAAAGGCTACGGCGGACGAGTCGCTTACAGCTACGCCGTGACGCCTTACCAAATTGGAAAGGCGAAGCGTGTGGGGCACTGGCATAATTGGGGGAATCGGCTACATTCGGCCGATGTTTCGTTCACAGATCACGCACTTACCGGGCAGCGGTCGGGCCGCGAAGGGCCTGACGGGCACGACCATGGTCAGCCAGGGCGCAGCAGGGGGGCGCGGGATGTGCGAGGCATGAGCTCGCGCGCCGGATTGGGGAATCGGCGATCGGCGGGTGTGAGGACGGAAGGGGACCGCGCGCGGCGCTTCGTCTTCGCGACGCTCCTCGTCATGCTCCTTGGATTGCTGGGGGCGTGCAGCCGCCACGCGGCCGAGACCTGGGACCTGACGGAAATCCGCGGATATCTGCCGGACCTGGGATTTTCGCTGAAAACGGGAGGAAACCGGACGATTACGGCTGCGGATCTCCGCGGGAAGGTGGTGCTGCTCTATTTTGGATACACGCATTGTCCTGACGTCTGTCCGACGACGATGGCCAAGATGGCGGGGGTGCTGCATGAACTGGGCGCGTCGGCGGACGGCGTGCGCCTGCTGTTCGTGAGCGTGGACCCCAAGCGGGACACGCCGGCGCTCGTGGAGGCGTACGCAAAGGCCTTCGGTCCGCAGTGTATCGGTGCGGTGGGGACGGCGGCGGAGACCGAGGACCTGGCGCGGAAGTACCGCGTCGCCTACGAGGCGCTCAAGCCGGACTCGGACGGCAACTACGACGTCATGCACAGCAAGGGCATCTATGTCTTCGACGGCAGGGGGCGCGCCCGGCTGCTCATCAGCGACACCGACAAATCCCAGGCGATCGTGCACGACCTGCGCCAGCTCGTGTCGCCCCGCGCCTGAGCGCGATTTTTGAATTCCATGACCTTCCCACGTTTCCTCGCCCTGGCCCTCGGGCTTTCCCTGTCCCTCGCGTTTTCGAACGCGCACGCTGCGGCTACGGGAGCCGTCTCGGCGCCCGTTGAAACGGTCAAACCCTGGGTTCGCTGGATGCCTGCGAACCTCCCGGCGGCGGGGTACGTCACGCTGGTCAATCCCTCGAAGGAAGACGTGGTGCTCGCGGGTGTATCCAGCCCGGATTATGCCGAGGTGATGCTGCACGAGTCGTACACGGCGGCGGATGGCAGCGCGGGCATGCGCATGGTGGACCGGCTGACGATTCCCGCGGGTGGACGTGTGGCGCTTGCGCCGGGCGGGTATCACCTGATGTTGATGGACGCGCGGCACCGCATCGAGCCGGGCGACACGGTGGTGATCGAGCTCGCGTTTGCGGATGGGCGCCACGTGTCGGTGCGATTTCCGGTCAAGCCCGCGAACACCCGGTCCTGATGCCCTGCGAATACGCTGACTGCACCCTGGCAACCTCCCGCACCCAGTGAACTGGATCCATTATCTCATCCCGTGGCAGCCCTCTCCGACCGTGGTGATCGTGACGATCGCCGTCGCCTGGGCGTATGTGCGCGGCTGCCGACGGCAGCGGGTGCCGGTCTGGCGTCAGATTCTGTTCTGGCTTGGGCTGACGATGCTCTACCTGGCCTTGCACACGCGGCTGGACTACTACGCCGAGCGCGAATTTTTCATGCATCGCCTGCAGCATCTGGTGCTGCATCACCTGGGGCCTTTCCTGATCGCGTGGTCCTGGCCGGTGGAGGTGATCCGCGAGGGCACGCCCGAGTCGTGGAGGCGGCGCTTCTTCGGCCCGCTGCTGAAGACCTGGCCGGCGCGGCACCTGATCCGGGTGATGCTGAATCCCGTGATCGAGGCCATCTTGTTCGTCGGACTGATCTGGGTGTGGCTGATGCCCGGGGTGCATTTTTACGCGATGCTCGACGTGCACCTTTACCGGCTCATGAACTGGAGCGTCACGATCGACGGGTTGATCTTCTACCTGCTGACGCTGGATCCGAGGCCGTCGCCGCCTGCGGGCATGCGTTATGGCGCGCGGCTGCTGCTGCTGGGCGCGGTGATGCCGCCGCAGATGGCCTCGGGCGCAATGGTCACGTTTGCGACCCACAACCTGTATCCCCTCTACGACCTGTGCGGGCGTGCCTTCAATGGAATCTCGCCGTCCCTGGACCAGACGCTGGGTGGATTGGTACTTTGGATACCGAGCAACATGATGTGCCTGCTCAGCGCGCTCTTCGTGCTGTACTACTGGTATCGCAACGAGGGGGCACCGGACGCGGCGCCGGATCCGGTGCCTTCCGGGCCGGAGGAGCAGACCGAGCCGAGTCGACCCTGATGTGTCGGTGACGGATCAACGCGCCACCAGGACGGTGGCGCGGGCCGTGACGACGGGAGGGACGCCGTCGGGCGTCTGGATCGACGTGGCGATCAGTTTCACGTTCCGCGCGTCGAAGATGCCGAAGGGCCGGTCGGCTGCGATGGACACGTGGTCGAGGACGATGTCAGAGGCCGGCGCCTCGGGAAGTCCCCAGATCAGGCCGGCGCGGTGGCCGGGGGAGACCGTCGCAGTGATGTTGCGGAAGACGATGTCGCGGTACACCGGCGTCGTTTCGCGGGCGGGGGCGGCGGGGTAGGATGCGGCGATGGCGGGGGTGAGCCGGTTGAGGTCGCGGTAGCGGCGTTCCCTGGCCATGTAGGCGCCGTAGATCAGGATGGGGCAGCCGACGTCGGTCATGCGCAGGTTCTCGTAGCGCATGTGCTGCACGACCCCGCCGCGGTCGCGGTCGGACTTGATGCGGATGCCGCACTCGGTGTGGTTGAAGGTGCAATTGACGACCGTGACGTTGGAGACTCCGCCGCGGATGGGACTGCCGATTGAGACTCCGTGGCCGTAGCCGTAGGTGCAGTTGGCGATGAGGACGTCGGAGGTGTGTCCGCCGGTGGTGAAATCGTCGTCGCCGACGCTCACGTCGCAGTCCTCGACCAGCACGCGGTGGGCGCTGACGTCGCAGGCGTCGGTGTTGTGGCTGGGCGTGACGGGATCGGTGGAGGCGGGGGCGCGGATGGTGACACCGCGGACGGTGACGTCCTGGGATTCGCCGCTGATGGCGATGTGGAACATGGGCGAATTCTTCAGCGTGACCTGTTCGATGAGGATGCGGTCGCAGGAGCTGAGCTTGATCATGCGCGGGCGCCGAGCGCCCTTCTGTTTGGCGTAGGGCCACCACGGGGCGCCCTGACCATCGATCGTGCCGCGGCCGGTGATGGCGATATCGTGCAGGCGGGAGCCGCTGATGAAGTCGTCGGGGCGGGTGGTGCCGCCCGGGTAACGTCCGAGCGGAAGCATGCGGAGGGTGGCCTTGGGGTCGAGGTGTAGGGCGATGCGGCTTGCGAGCCGGATCGGGCCACAGAGGAAGACACCGGCCGGGAAGTCGACCGTGCCGCCGCCGGCGCGGCTTGCGGCGTCGATGGCGGCCTGCACCGCGCGAGTGTTGTCGGTCGAGCCGTCGCCGACGGCGCCGAAGGCGGTGACGACGACATGCGCGTCCGGGATGGAGGGAAGGGCGGGCTGGAAGGTGACCTTGACCCGGTGTGCGGCGGCGGGAACCGGGGCGGTGGCGGCGCGGGCGCCGAGGAGACTCGCGGGGAGCAGCGCGCCGAGAAGCAGGGCGCGGCGAAGGGCGGAAGAGGTGGGCATCGGGGAGGGCGGTGTGTGGACGCGGTCCCAGCGTGGGCAGCTGGGTCGCCGCGCGGCAAATACGTCCCTGTGCGCATCGATGAGCGGGGGCGGGAAGGCGGAAAAGCTGAAAAGCTGAAGGCTGAAATGGGCATGCGGAGGCGGCGGGATGGAGAGGGATTCGCCACGAAAAACACGAAATTTCAGGGGCTGCGGCGTGGGGTTGCGTGCGCTTATAAGCGCCCAACACGCAAGGCCGTCACCTCAATCACCTTTTTGTGTTTTTCGTGGCGATTCCCTCCGCGATTCCATGTGAACCTGCGGGGGGCGCGAACCGAGCCCTGTCGTCAGTATCCCAATACTCACGCGACGCTTTGCAGCACGCGGAGCATTTCGGGGTGGAGCAGGGGATTGGCGGCGACGTAGCGGCCGCGGTCCTGGAGCTGGGGGCGGGGATTGCCCTGGTAGTCGGTCACGAGGCCGCCCGCCTCGCGGACCAGGAGCAGGCCGGCCATGACGTCGTAGGGCTTGAGGTCCTTTTCCCAATAGCCGTCTAGGCGGCCGGCGGCGACGTAACACAGGTCGAGCGCGGCGGAGCCGAGACGGCGCTCGCCGCGGATTTTCGTGAGAAACGCACCCCATTCCCGCAGGTTGTTGTCCGGGTTGAGGTGTTTGTCGTAAGGAAAGCCACTCGTGATCACGGCGTCGATCAGCTCGGCGGTTCGGGTCACACGGAGCGGGCGCCCATTGAGCCAGGCTCCGCCGTCTTTTGACGCCATGAACAGCTCATTGCGGGTCGGATCGAAGACGACGCCGAGCAGCGGCTCGCGGTCGGGCGTGGCGAGGGCGATGCTCGTGCAGAAGTGGGGGAGCTTGCTGGCGAAGTTGACGGTGCCATCGATCGGATCGACGAACCAGTGGAACGGCGCCGACGCGGCGGGTGCACCCTGGCCTCCGCCCTCCTCGCCGACGATGTGGTGGTTGGGATGACGCTTCGTGAGCTCGGCGACGATGAACGCTTCGGCCTCCCGGTCGGCGGCGGTGACAATGTCGATCCGGCTCGTCTTGGTCTGGGTCGGGATGGGCAGCGCGAAGTGGCGCAGGATGATGTCGCCCGCCTGGCGGGCAATCGTGGAGACTTCGTCGAGCATCTCGGTCGTCTGCATCCCCGCATGGTGGGGCGCTGCCGAGGCATCACCAATCAAATCTTTGGCGCGTGGGACGGAGCACGGGTCGATCCGAACGGAGCGTGGAATCTAGTCGTGCAGTGAGAACCCGCAGACCTGGCCCGAGGTGGCGGCGGAGATCAGGAGGGGCCAGAGGCGGGCGGAGAGCGCGGCTTCGCCGCGTTGGTTTCGGGCTAGCAGGTCCGCGCACTCGGAGTGCGAGAGCAGGTGGACGCGGATCCGTTCGCCATCGACGCCCGGTGAGACTGCGGGGGCGCCCGTGCAGAGCACCGTGGCGAAGGCCTGGGTCTCGTCGGACAGCCCGGTGGATGTATAGGTCTTTCCGGATACACCGGCCAGACTCGTGACCTCGAGGCCGGTTTCCTCGCGGAGCTCGCGAGCGGCGCAGGCGGTGACTTCCTCGCCGGCATCGAGGAGACCGGCCGGCAGGCTGAACTCCCAGCCGTCGATGGACACGCGGAATTCCTCGATCACGACGAGCCGATGAAGGGCGGGTTCCCCGGCGGAGCGATGGAGGGCCACGATGCTGACGGCGTCGATGCGCTCGGCCTGACCGGGAGTGCGGCGGCTGGCGTAGATCCAGCCGTCGCGTTCGAGCAGGTGGATCCACTTCGTGGCGTGAAGAAGCTTGGGAGTGCCCATGCTTCGGGCGTAACCGGGATCGTGGGCGACGCAATGTCGACGATGCGCGCGCTCAATCCTCGTCGACGAACTCAAGCAGGTCTCCGGGCTGGCACTTCAGCTCGCGGCAGAGCGCCTCGAGTGTGCTGAAGCGGACGGCCTTTGCCTTGTTGGTCTTCAGGATCGAGAGGTTGGCAAGCGTGAGGCCGACCCGGTCGGCCAGCTCGGTCAGGGTGATCTTCTG
>JAJXYI010000543.1 GCA_021780625.1 bacterium
TAAAGCAGCACCCGGTCGCCCTTCTTCAGGCCCTGGCGCTTCAGCACGTTCGCAAAGCGGCAGACCTCGCGGTGCAGCTGCCGGTAGGTCAGCGTGCGCTCCTCGCCCGGCTTGCCATCCGGCGCCGGCTCGCCCTCCCAGATCAACGCCGCCTTGTTCGCATGCGGCGTGTCCAGATGCCGGTCCAGGCAGTTCGCGCTCACGTTCAACCGGCCGCCGACAAACCACTTCGCGTCCGGCGCCTTGAAGCTCATCACCTTCTTGAACGGCCGGTCCCAGACGAGCTCGCTCTTCGCATGACGGCCCCAGAACTTCTCGGGTTCGTCGACGGACTCGCGGTAAAGACGCTTGTACTCGGCCAGGCTCTTGACGTGAGCCTTGCGCGAAAACTCGGCGTGAGGACGGAATACGCGGTCCTCGTGAAGGATCGACGTAAAGTTCGATACAGTCTTTTTGTCAGGCATACGGGGTGGAGGGGAAATGCCCGACAGGTTATTAGGCCGAATGTTTCTGTCCAGTGAGCTTACTACTTTTCTGGGAATATCTGGTTATCGCCGGAGTCCCTTCTTTCCCAACTTGTAGCCGCCTTTCTTCGAGGGGCCGGCAGCGACGCGACGCACTTCGCCGCTTCGCAGGGCAGCCACCTGGTCGCGGAGCAGCGCGGCCTTTTCGAATTCCAGTCGGCCCGCCGCCTCGGTCATCTCGTTCTCCAGCTCGGCGATCACGGAGGCCACCTCGTCGTCGCGCAACTCGGCCACCGCGAGCGGCTCCTCCCCCTGCTCAGGCACCGCGTGCAGGCTCGCCTGCGCCGCCCGCTTCACGCTCCGCGGGGTGATCCCGTGCTCCTCGTTGTACGCCATCTGCCTCGCCCTGCGGTAGGACGTGATCTCCACGGTTCGCCGTATCGAATCCGTCATCACATCGGCATAAAACACCACCCTGCCCCGCTCGTGCCGCGCCGCGCGGCCCGACGTCTGGACCAGGCTGGTCTCGCTCCGCAGGAAGCCCTCCTTGTCCGCGTCCAGGATCGCCACGAACGCCACCTCGGGCAGATCCAGGCCCTCGCGCAGGAGATTGATGCCCACAAGCACGTCGAAATTGCCGAGGCGGAGATTGCGCAGGATCTCCACACGCTCGATCGCGTCGATGTCCGAATGCAGGTACTCGACCCGCAGCCCTGCCTCCCGCAGGTAGGTCGTGAGGTCCTCCGCCAGCCGCTTGGTGAGGGTCGTGACGAGCACCCGGTCGCCCTGCTCCACCGTCCGCCTGGACTCGCCGATCAGGTCCTCGACCTGCCCCTTCGTCGGACGGATGACGATCTCGGGGTCGAGCAGCCCCGTAGGCCGGATCAGCTGCTCCGCCACCACGGTCGACTGCGCCAGCTCCCACTCCGCGGGCGTCGCCGAGACGTACACGGTCTGGCCCGTCACGTGCCTGAACTCCGCGAAGTCCTGCGGTCGGTTGTCGAGCGCCGAAGGGAGCCGGAATCCGAAGTCGACCAGCACCTGCTTGCGCGCGCGGTCCCCGTTGTACATGCCGCGTATCTGGGGAATGGTGACGTGGCTCTCGTCGATGAAGAGCAGGTAGTCCTTGGGGAAGAAATCGAGCAGGCAGAACGGGCGCTCGCCCGGTTTCCGTCCCGAGAGGTGCATCGAGTAGTTCTCGATCCCGTTGCAGAAGCCCATCTCCTGGAGCATCTCGAGGTCGTAGTTGGTCCGCATGCGGACGCGCTGCGCCTCGAGGAGCTTGCCCTGCCGCTCGAGCTCCGCCACGCGGACGTCGAGCTCGCGCTTGATGCCCGCAATCGCCCCCTCGAGCTTGTCGCGCGTCGTCACATACTGATTGGCCGGGTACAAGTCGAACTGCTCCAGTTCGCGCAGCACCTCGCCGGTCAGGGGGTCGATCTCCGAGAGCCGGTCCAGCTCGTCGCCCCACAGCTCAAGGCGCAGGGCGCTCTCGCTGTACGCCGGCATGATGTCGACCACGTCCCCGCGCACCCGGAAGCGCCCCCGCTGGAGCTCGACGTCGTTGCGCTCATACAGGTTCTCGACGAGCCGCTCGAGCAGCTGCTGCCGGCGAAGCTGCCCCCCGCGCCTCAGCTCGACGCGCAGCGACACGAAGTCCTCGGGCGAGCCCAGGCCGTAGATGCACGACACGCTCGCCACGACAATCACGTCCCGGCGCGACACCAGCGAGCTCGTCGCCGCAATGCGCAGCCGCTCGATCTCGTCGTTGATCGAGGAGTCCTTCTCGATGAACGTGTCGGTCGAGGGCATGTAGGCCTCGGGCTGGTAGTAGTCGTAGTAGCTGACGAAGTACTCGACGGCGTTGTCCGGGAAGAAGTTCTTGAATTCCGAATACAGCTGCGCGGCCAGGGTCTTGTTGTGCGAGATGATCAGCGCCGGGCGGTTCGTGCGGGCGATGACGTTCGCCATCGTGAACGTCTTGCCCGAGCCGGTGACGCCCACGAGCGTCTGGTCGCGGTTTCCGGCCGCAAGCGACTTCACGAGCGCATCGATGGCCGCGGGCTGGTCGCCGGTGGGCTCGTACTCGGCCTTGAGCTGGAAATTCGTGGACATGCTGCGGGGGCGCGGGATGGACGGGTTTAACAGGGATGGAGGGGATGGAAGGGATTCGGAATCAAAATGAACAAGGTTCGGGCGTCGCAATCGTCAGTTACGACAGAGAAGCGATAACCGCGGCATCGCAAATCGGACCGGCCGGAGGGCCATCGAGACTCTCCTTTCACCCTTAAAAAGGACACGGTGAACAGAAGGAAACGAAGATAACAAAGAAGGCCGAGCCAATCGATTGCACGAAATTGCCGAATCTGAATCGACTCACCCAAACGGTGAATAGATCAACGCTCAAAATTCGGTGGTACGCTGGTTGTTCTCAGCTCCCGTCGTTGCCTTCTGTTCCATTCGATCGCCGAATTCAGATTCATCCCCGTCGATCTTTCCGCAGGGCACGATGCGAACGGCGGCCCTCCATGGCTGCGTCGCAAACCTTCGCCCGACCGGTTCGTCGGCGCAAGACGCCCGCAAAAAACCCGCGGCCATTTGAGCCGCGGGTTTTTGAAAAGGAGAGAAACGGGCGCTCAGGCGCGGCCGAGGTAGGAACCGTCGACGGTGCTGACCTTGATGATTTCGCCTTCCTTGATGAAGAGCGGGACCTGAACGGTCACGCCCGTCTCGAGCTTGGCCGGCTTCTGCACGTTCGAGGCGGTGTCGCCCCGAAGGCCTTCGGCGGACTCGATCACTTTGAGCGCGACGGACGTCGGCAGCTCGACGGTGATCGGCTTCTCGTCGACAAACAGCACGTCGGCGCGGCCGTTAGGAACCAGATAGTTCTTCGCGTCACCGATCAGGGTCTCGCTCAGCTCAATGGTCTCGTACGTGTTGGTGTCGAGGAACGCGTAGGTGCCGCGGTCGACGTAGCTGAACTCGAGCGTGCGCTTGTCGGTGGAAAACACCTCGATCGTCTCGGTGGAGTTGAATCGCTGTTCCAGGGAACGTCCGCTCTTCAGGTTACGGAGCTTGGCCTGCACGAAGGCGCGGAGATTTCCCGGGGTGCGATGCTGGGTCTCCATGACGAGGTGTGGCTCGTTGTTGAACTTGATGACTTGGCCTTTGCGAAGGTCGTTGGCGGACGGCATGACGACGGAGGGTTGGAACGTTGTTTACTTGCTAAAAGGTGGCTCAGTTAGGGGCCGCCTTTCCGTCTGTCAAGGCTCGGTGCGCTTCACCAGACTCCGAAGTCGAAATCGACGCTGACTGCTTTCGCTGGGGGCGCTGCTCGTTCCGATCAGCTTTTGAAGCCTCAGGGCCGAAGTCTTCATCTCGCCCGCCTTGGATTTCACAAGTGCCGCCGCGTCCGCCACGTTGCGGCTGGCCACCGCGTTCCCCTGGGTGACCATGTCGATGTCGTGCACGGCACTCGCTACGACGGTCAGCCCCCTCGCCTGCTCATTCGAAGAGGTCGCGATCTGGCCGGCCTGCGAATCGGTCTGCGCGATCATCGCCACGACCTCGTCGAACTGCGACGAGACCTTGGTCGCATCGGTGCGGATCTTGGTGAGTCCATCGACAACGCCGCGCCTCCCGTCACCCGCCCCGGCCCCACCGCCTGCGAGCAGTTCGGTGGTCTCCCGGGCGGCCTCGGCCGAGCGCTGCGCCAGGCTTCGGACTTCCTCGGCAACCACTGCGAATCCGGCGCCCGCCTCGCCCGCGCGGGCAGCCTCGATCGCGGCGTTGAGCGCAAGGATGTTGGTCTGGAACGCAATCTCGTCGATGTTCTTCAGGATGCCGGAGATCGCCCCACCGGACTTTTCGACATCCACGACAGTGCTGCGCAGGGTCTCGAGCAGGTGCCGCCCGGCGTCGGCGGTTGTCGTCGCGTTGTGCGACGATTCCACCGCAGCCGCAGCCGTCGCGGCATTGGTCTTCGTCGTCGCGGTGAGCTCCTCGAGCGACGCGCTCGTCTCCTCCAGCGAGGCCGCCTGCTGGCTCGCTCCGTCGGAGAGCGAGGTGGCCGCAATCGCAAGCTTCTCGGCCTCCTCGGCAAATGTCGCCGCGCCGGACACAAGCTCGCCCGCCGTGTCGCCGAGCGGTTTCGCGATCGAGCGGGCGAGTCGCTTCGAAAGCCAGAAGACGCCAAGCGTTCCCACCACGATCAGCAGGCCCGTCCAGTTCCGCTGCCGGCTTGCCTCCGAGCGAATCCCCATGCAGGTCCGCCCGAAATCGTCTTTCAGCCAGGTGATGTAGTCGCCCACATCGTTCGTCATGAAATTGTAGTTCTCGCTCCAGGCATCCTCGTCGAGCGAAGGCGGCTTCTGGCCGTAGAGCACGGCATCGCGGAACTTCGGGATCGCGTCGAAAAAGGCCTGCCAGTGCGGATCGTCGCGAAGCTTCATGAAACGAACCCGCGCCTCCCCCTGGCTCAGCGACGGGATCATCTTCCAGTAGGCCTGCGCAAACGAGATCGGCTCCTCCATGTTCACCGCCACATTGCGGTCCAGGATAAGCCCGTGCTGACGCTTGTACTGCTGGATCTGGTAATAGATCAGACCGCCCGCCTCGATGGAGCGCTTCCGGGCCTCGGTCACCATCGTCAGTGCGAGCAGCTTGCGGGCGACCGTCGTGTTCGTCGTCTGGTCGATCAACAGCGGCAGCGCCTCAGTCAACGAGGCGCGGAGCCCCAGGTAATAGTTGATGATGATGTTGTTGTTCGCTTCCTCGGTATTGTTGTAAACAAGGTCGCGGATCGACTTCAGTTTCGCGCGCCGGTCGGCGATGTCCTGCAGCGCCTTCGCAAAGGCAGGCGACAGATTCGTCGCGTCGACTTTCAAAAGCGCCTGGTCGTAGGCCGCCCAAGCCGCATCCGTCGCCTGACGGGCCTTGTCCTGATCAGCCCGATACTTCTGCTTCACGTCGTCCGGATCCTTCGCGTGATCGGTCGAGAACTGCCACCAGTTCGAGCCTTCGACGTCCGCACATTGTTCGACGTCCGCCATACGCCAGACGAGCGCGGACAGGGTCGTCAGGTGGTCCATCTCACGGACCGTGCGGTCCGCCCGGACAAAGAGGATGCCGGCGGGAATCAGCGCAAAGACGAGGGGTACCAGGGCAAGTAGGATCAGCTTGCGTTCGAGATTCATGGGGTTTGGGGAGAGCGCGCTGCGAAAAGCGCGAGTGGCGTTTGGGGTGGTGCGCAGGGACGATTGCAGAATCGGTCCCATCTACAATCGGCACATTGCGCATACAAATGAGCAGTTTATCGCAACATTGCCATCCCCCCGCCCCGCCTCAGGCGCCACGCACCCTGTCACGAACTTCGAAATACAAAAGGGGGCGGACCGCACGGCCGCCCCCTTTATGATTAATCAAGTCGTTGAACTTCAGGTCTTTTCCTTGTCGATCGCGATGACCTTGTCGTCCTTGAACGTCACCCGCATCCTGTCACGTTCGCGGCGATACGGCGCGTAGAGGTAATAGGGATACTCGTAGCGGAAGCAGCGGTGATAGAAACCGGTGTAGAGGATGCCGCCATCGCCGTCCTCCCATTCGGTATAGATCCACACTTCGGAGGTGCCGCTGGCGTCGGTCCGGATGCGCACGTGGTCCGGCTCGCCCAGCGCCAGTTCCACGGCGGTCGGAGTGAAGCCGACGGCGATTTCGCCCTTTTTGATGAGTTCCTGCTGGGCCG
>JAJXYI010000163.1 GCA_021780625.1 bacterium
GATGACGTCGAGGTACATCGAGTTGCTGAACCGCCCGCTGCCGCTCCGGTTCGATTGCAGCCAGTTGTAGAATGTCTTCATATCGACATTCAGACTGCCCGATGTGGGGAGGCTGCTGCCGCCGGCGGTGCCATGCGGAATGAACGTATAAACGTAATAGCCGGCGGCGGTGTTCATGCCCTCCCAAAGATCGAAGGTATAGCCGCCGGCCGAGAGCACGTTCGTGCCGGTCTGGGTGCCGATTGGCCAGGAATTATTGCCGGCCCAGACCATGACCTCGAGCTGCGGAGTGCTCTTGGCATTGTCCCAGCGCAGGAACATGTCGTACGCGAAATCGCCCGACATGCTCGTTCCGCCCGAGGAGTAGGAAAACGTGCACGGGATCGTGCTCGCGGCGGAGAGCTGCATCGGGAACAGATTATCGTTCGCGGGATTCCAGCCATAATGCCAACCGCGGATGCAGGCGGGGTATCCGTACAGGTTGCCCGATGGGAAATTGTACCAGAACGTCATGTTCGGTGTGCTGCCGCTACCGAAAGTCTCGTTGATAGTACTGTTGTTGAAATTGTTTACCCACGCGAATTGGCTGCCGTAGACTTGGCTGGGGCCGGCAAACGTGCGAGGAACGAAGGCTGCCACGAGGGCGCCGAGGATCAGGAGGCTGAGTACGCGCAAAGTGCGACTCGGGGAGACATGGCTAGACGTAGTCATTTGTCACCTTTCAGTTTTGTTGGGGGATTAGAGCGAGCGTGGTGACTCGCTGGGCGTGTGGGGGTGAGGTGATTGAAGGTTAAATCATCGCTGAATTGTCAAACCGAAAATGCCGGCAGTCCGCGGTTGACCGATGGTTCAGGGGGGCGAGTCGGACTCGCACCCTTTGACTGCTTGAGCCTGGCTTTGGGGAATTGGCTCCTGGTTGACCCCGTTCGATTGGGTCATGCCTGAATGGCATGAAGATGGGGCCGCAAAGAGCCCGGCAACGACGAGTGCCGGTGCCGGCTGAGTGGGTGGGGAGTGGCGGGACTCCTGTGAGTCAATGCGGTGTGTGTGGTGAACAGTTCTTGAATCGACGGCGCAAAAAAGCCGCGGATCGGGGATCCGCGGCTTGGGAGATAACGGCTATGGTTCTGAAGAGGATCAGCTGGTGAAATGACGCTCCATCTCGCGCATTTCTGGGCTCTCGCGTTTTGACTGCCAGAGCGACCAGATGATTGCGGCGATGCAGAACAGCGCGATCACGAGGCCGACGAGGCGGCTGGAGGTTCCGCTGATGATGTTGTATTTGATGATGATGCCCAGGGTGAGCAGACTGACCATGTTCATCACCTTGATGAGGGGGTTGATGGCGGGGCCTGCGGTGTCCTTGAGCGGATCGCCCACCGTGTCGCCGGTGACGGCGGCCTTGTGTGCTTCGGAGCCCTTGCCGCCGTAATTGCCGTCCTCGATGAACTTCTTGGCGTTGTCCCAGGCGCCGCCTGCGTTGGCCATGAACACGGCGAGGAGCTGGCCGGTGAGGATCATGCCGGCGAGGAAGCCGCCGAGTGCCTGCGTGCCGAGGAGGAAGCCGACGGCGATGGGGGTGAAGATGGCGAGGAATCCGGGGCCTATGAGTTCCTTCTGGGCGGTGTTGGTGCAGATATCGACGACGCGGCCGTAGTTGGGCTTTTTCTTGCCGCTCCAGATATCTTCATCGCGGAACTGGTCGCGGCATTCCTTGACGATCAGGAAGGCGGCGCGACCGACGGCGCGGATGAGCATTGAGCTGAACAGGAAGGGGACGGCGCCGCCCAGGAGGAAGCCGATGAACACCATCGGGTGGGCGACGGTGAGCTTGCCGGCCTCGACGAGGTATTGGTTGGTGGTCATCTCATTGATCTTGTCCTCACTGCCGACGGCGATGACGGCGATGAAGGAGGAGAACAGAGAGACGGCGGCGATGACTGCGGAGCCGATGGCGATGCCCTTGGTCTCGGCCTTGGTGGTGTTGCCGACTGCGTCGAGGTCGGCGAGGATCTGGCGGGCGCGTTTGTAGGACCCCTTTTCCTCGGCCTCCATCGCCTGGGCGTCGTAGCCCATCTCGCCGATGCCGTTGGCGTTGTCGGCGACCGGTCCGAAGACGTCCATGGAGATCGTGTTACCCGTGAGGGTGAGCATGCCGATGCCGGTCATGGCGACGCCGTAGGCGACGAAGAGCGGGGGTGTGCCCGTGTAGCAGAGGAAGGACAGGAGGATGGCGACCGCGATCACGACGACCGTGGCCACGGTGCTTTCATAACCGACGGCGAAGCCCTGGATGATATTGGTGGCGTGGCCGGTCTGGCAGGCCTTGGCGAGCGACTTCACCGGGGCATGGGTCGTGTGGGTGAAGTAGGAGGTGACCTTGTTGAGGGTGATCGCGAGCAGCACGCCGATCAGACAGGTGAGGACGGGGCGCATATCGGCGTTGGCGATGCCGAAATTGGCCCAGATGGGCAGGGCGGCGGGGTTGCCGCCGGGGAAGCCTGCCTTGGCCATGGGATTGAGCGCGAGGTACGACGCGTCGAATTTGAGGTAGCCCATGCCGAGGATGAAGAAACCGACGACGGAAATGGCGGAGCCGATCCAGAAACCCTTGTGGACGCTTTTGAGGGCGGTATCTGAACTGTCGTTGGGGCCGGCCTTGACCGTGTAGGTGGAAATGATGGAGCCGAGCACGCCGATGCCGCGGACGAGCAGCGGGAAGATGACGCCCTTGTGGCCGAAGGAGGCGAGGCCGAGGATCATGGCTGCGACGATGGTGACCTCGTAGCTCTCGAAGATGTCGGCGGCCATACCGGCGCAGTCGCCGACGTTGTCGCCGACGTTATCGGCGATTGTGGCGGCGTTGCGCGGGTCGTCCTCGGGGATGTTCTTCTCGATTTTCCCGACGAGGTCGGCGCCGACGTCGGCCGCCTTGGTGTAGATGCCGCCGCCGACGCGCATGAACAGGGCGAGCAGCGTGCCGCCGAAGCCGAAGCCGAGCAGGGCCTCGTAGGCCTTTTCGCCGTAGATCAGGAAAATGATGGTGCCGCCGAGCAGGCCGAGGCCATCGGTGAGCATGCCCGTGATGGTGCCGGTGCGGTAACCCAGCTGCATGGCCTCGCCGTAGGAGCGGGTGGCGGCCGCGGCGACGCGGAGGTTGCCCGTAGTGGCCAGGCGCATACCGACAAAGCCGACGCACCAGCTGAACAGGGAACCCACGAGGAAGGCGCCTGCGCGGCCGAACTTGAAGGCGAGCAGGGGGCTCTGCGTGGTGAAGAACAGGATGACCGTGATGATGACGATCAGGAAGCCGATCTTGCGAAATTGGGCAGAGAGGTAGGCGTCAGCGCCCTCGCGCACGGCGGCGGCGATTTCCTGCATCCGGGGCGTGCCCTTGTCGGCTTTTATGACCTGCTTGGCGAGCATCAGCGCGTAGCCCAGGCCGGCGATTGCGATCAGGAGGATCACGATCAGTGCCATGATCTCCAGGCGCGAGTAACTCGGATCCGAGAACAGGCTGAAGCAGCGGAAACCAGGCGCGCCCGGCGAGGCTGGTTTGTCGGCGGTGTCGGCGCCGAACAGCGGACCGGGCCCGACCAAAAGGGCGGCCAGGAAGCCGACGGCCGCGACGGCCAGGAATCCGGTTTTGGTGCGAGGATGCCTCGCCCAGGTGAGAAGTTTTTTGATCATGGGAGAAAGAAAGGGGAAGGGGCGGATGAAGGAGGTGTGACGCGGGGCGGCTCAGGCGGTCTGAGCGGACCGCCACCAGTCGTGGTGGGTGCTCTCGAGGTCGGAGAGCGAGGGCATTGGATAGTATTTCAGCTCGCGGCCGGCGCCGACGTAGAGGCCTCCCTGGATGGTGCGGTACAAGAGGTCGTCGCGCACATTGCGGACGGCGACTTTGGTCGGCTTGCCGGGTTTGGCCTGGAGTTCTCGAAGGCAGTCGCGCAGGTGTGCCAGATCCGAGTAGGGCAGGTTGCCGGTGTCCGTGGAATCGAGGTCGGTGGCGAGGGCGCCGAGGCTGAGCTCCGCAAACGCGATGGTCGGCACGCTGACGGGCTGGGTCGGGTCGGTGAGGATCGCGCAGAATTCGGAGGGATCGAGCGTGGAGACCACCCGAGGGGAGACCGGACAGAACTCCTGGTAAAGGTGGAAACAACGGTCGGCGCCGCGGGGCGCGGTCGTCGGAGCGAGTCCCAGCACCCGACCGTCGTGCGTGGCCAGGTAGAGCTTGCCGATGGCCGAGACGGGGATGCGTTCGAGCGCGCGATAGATCGCGAGGTAGGTCGACTTCCTCGGCGTGCCGTCGCGATGGGGCACGCAACGAGTCACGATATCCTTGAGCGGCAGGGTCTCGCTCTGGAGGTTGACGTCGATTTCGAAAAAGACGGCCTGGCCGCTGGAGTGCTGACGGGTGCCGACGGCGAGGTAAGTGCCGAAGGTCTCCGGGGTGAGGTGCGAGGCGATCAACGCCTCGGGGTTGAGTTGGAGATACAGGTGCGTGCTCATGATGGGAAGAAAGCATAAGGCCGGCGCCATGAAGGCAGCCGGCCAGATTTGTGGGCGGGGTCCGGGAAGGCGGATCCCTCGAACTCTGTTGCGTGGCGACGATCGGCAGCATGCTGCTGCGAGGGCCGCAGCGCTCCAGAATTGGGGTGATTTCGGGGGAACGCTTTCATCTGACCTACAACCAGCAAAAATCGGGACCTATCACGCTTACCATGGAGCGGGGGAGAGGTGCTGCGCACGGCTTGGCAAACCCTGCGCAATTTCAGGAGGTCTTATGGAATGAGGGCGTGTGATTAGTTCCAATACGGAAGCTCCGCCCGCAGTGCGCGCGGGCAAGGAGCTGTAGGCGAGGTGCTAGCGTTTGGCGTACTGAGGGACGCTCAGCCATGCCTGAGGGAGCCCCGGTTGGGTCTAGGCGTCGGGCGGTGCGAATCCGCGCCGCATGACATTTTCGGCGGTGACCTTGGGGAACAGGAAGTTTTCGAGATAACCGAGGCCGCCGGCCTTGGTGCCTGCGCCGCTCATCTTGAAGCCTCCAAAGGGATGCCGTTCGACGACAGCGCCCGTGATCCCGCGGTTGAGGTAGAGGTTGCCGACCTGAAACTCGTGGCGGGCTCGTTCGAGGACGGAGGGGCTGCGGGAGAAGACGCCGCCGGTCAGGGCGTAATCGGTGTCGTTTGCGAGCGCGAGGGCCTCGTCGAGGTCGCGGGCGCGGAGCACTGCGAGCACGGGGCCGAAGATCTCCTCGCGGGCGATCACGTGGTCGGGCTTCACGCCGGTGAAGACGGTCGGAGGCACGAAGTAACCGCCCGACGCGAGCAGGGCGTCGGAAAGCGGAGCTTGAAAGGCGAGCGTCGACTGGCGCCGGCCCTGTTCGATGAAGCCGAGGATCTTTTTCCGGGCGGACTCGTCGATCACGGGCCCGACGAGGGTGCCGGGGAGCGAGGGGTCGCCGACGGGCAGGCTCGCGCAGGCTGAGACGAACCGCTCCATGAACCGGTCGTGCACCGCGTCGAGCAGGATGAGCCGCGAAAGTGCGGAGCACTTCTGGCCGCTGTAGCCGAATGCGCTGTAGAGGGCGGCGGGAATGGCCTCGTCGAGATCGGCGTCGGTGTCGACGATGAGGGCGTTTTTGCCGCCCATCTCGCAGACCATTTTCTTGAGGTTGGCCTGGCCGGGGGCGGTGCGGCCCGATACCTCCCAAAGCGCGCATCCGACCGCACGCGAGCCGGTGAAGGCGATGAAGTCGACCTGGGGGTGCTCGCACAGGCGCGCCCCGACGTCGCTGCCCAGACCGGAGACAAGATTCACGGCGCCGGGCGGCACGCCCGCCTCGAGCAGGATGTCCACGAAGACCGCGGCGATGACGGGGGTCTGCTGGGAGGGCTTCACGATGATGGCGTTGCCCGCGACGAGCGGGGCGACGGTGAGGCCGCAGAGGATGGCGATCGGAAAGTTCCAGGGGGCGACGACGGTGCCGACGCCGCGTGGGAACCAGGACTGGTCGCAGTGCTCCCCTGGGACGGCCTGGGTCGTGCGCGGTGTGCCGAGCCTGCGCATTTCGGAGGCGTAGAAGGCGCAGAAGTCGGCGGCCTCGCACACGTCGCCGTCGGCTTCGGCCCAGGGTTTGCCGGCCTCGAGCGTGGAGAGTGCGGCG